>JAAYAQ010000529.1 GCA_012719295.1 Candidatus Hydrogenedentota bacterium
GCGGCCGGCGATGCGGACCCGGAACCCGCCCATGCGCATCGCCGCACGGGCCCATCCGCGCACGAACGCGCTCCGCACGCGCAGTTCGGCCTCACGGGAGTGCAGCCGTACCAGGTAGCGGCAGACCATGCAAAGCGCGAACATGGCGCACGTCCACGCCAGGATGATCACAACGCGCCATGTCGCGCGGGAATTGGCCCAGAATCTGTTCACGTTTCACCTGTCCCCCATCCGGATTCACCACGGGGCAGCATAATGGCATATGGCCACCCGCACGGCAACCCGGGCCGCGGCATGGACCGGTCGGCCCCCGAGACCCGACGCGGGAGACCCACGTCCCGCGTCGAAAGACCGATCGCGATCCCGATCCCGAGACCGATCCCGATCCCGAGACCGATGGCGCCTCACGCAAATTGCGCCTGCCTCCTAACACTTCTTCAAACACCGACTTCCGCTTCCGTTCCTTCTTGCTCATCCTCAAATGTCCTGACATTACGCCCTCCTAGTGGAAGCCTCAATAAGAGGACATTTCTAATGTGGACGCAAGAGGACATTATCACTGTGGTTTGACAGCCGTTTCCGGTGGACGTGATTTCCCGCCGTGTGCTATATTCTGCTGCTCCCTCGCGGGTGGCCTGCCTGTACCGGCCCGCGCGCGGGCGCGGGACTCTGCAACCATCCGGCTGGAATGAGGGTGTTCGTCTGTGCCAAATCCGTGTCTTTCGTGCGGGGCGTGCTGTGCCTGGTTTCGGGTTTCGTTCTACTGGCGCGAATGCGATGACCAGTGCCCGGGCGGCGTGCCGGCCGGCCTGACCGAGGACCTCGGCCCGTTCCGCCGGGTCATGAAGGGCACGGGGCGCATTCCGCCGCGCTGCATCGCCCTGGAAGGCGAAGTGGGGACATCCGTCTATTGCTCGATCTATGCGCGGCGTCCCGGCATCTGCCGCGAGGTCGAGGCCTCGTACGCCACGGGCCGGCCGAGCGAACAGTGCGACAAGGCCCGGCTCGCCTTCGGGATGCTGCCGTTGACGCCCGACGCCTGGCGTTCGCCCGACGACGAACCCGCGCCCACCCAGCCGGAGACGCCCCCCACCAGCACCCCCCGCGCCGCATGAGATGCGCGCGGCGCCGCGCCGGGAAAGGCGGCCCTCGCCGCTGCGGCTTTTCGCGCAACACCGGTTCTGGTGTACACTGTGTCCACCTATGAACAAGCGGGTACTTTTTTGCACGGTATTGCTCCTGCTGGCCGGGGCCGCCCCGGGGCAGGCGCCCAACCAGTTGTGGACCGAAGCCACGGTCTACCGCGACAACTGGGGCGTGCCCCATGTCTACGCCGAGAACCCGTATGCCCTGGCGTTCGCGTTTGGCTATGCGCAGGCGGAAGATCGCCTCGAGGCGGTCATGCGCGCCTATCGCATCGCCACGGGACGGGCCGCGGCCGTCTTCGGGCCGGATTACGCCGAGTCGGATGCCTTCGCGCTCAAATTGGGTCACGGCGACCTGGCCGTGCAGGCCCTCGAAAACGCGTCGCCGCTCACGCTCGACCTCTGCGAGGGATTCGCTCTGGGAATCAACGCGTGGATCGCGGATCATCCGGCGCGTGTGCCCGAGTGGGCGGACGGCGCCAGGCCGGCCGACGTCCTGGCGCTGATGCACTGCTACCTGATGAGCTTCGCCCCCTTCGACCTCCCGGAACTGTTTCATCGTCCCGCGCCGGCCTACTCCGGCAACGCCTGGGCGCTTGCGCCTGCGCGAACGCGGTCCGGCGCGGCGGTGCTGGTCTTGAACCCGCACGGGTACTACGACGGCCCGTTTCAATGGTATGAAGCGCACCTCGCGGGCCCGCAGGCCAACGTGGCGGGCGCGACCCTCTGCGGGCTGCCCGTGATTCTGCAGGGCCACAATGAGGTGCTCGGATGGGCCCTCACCCCGAATTACCCCGATTTCGCCGACATCTACACCCTGCCCGAGGGCGACATCCGGCTTCCGCCCGGCGACCCGAACCGGATGCAGCTCCAGACCATGCTCGAACGCCTGCTCATCGGGCGGCAACTGGTGGAAAACCGGGCCTATTTCGTCAGCACACCGGGCGGGGTGCGCCAGCGCAGCGTGCCGTTCCGCCTGACGCCCCGCGGACCCGTGGTGGGCGAGATCGGCACGGAACCGTGTTCGTTCATGGCGGGCGGCTATGCCGATTTCGAGACCCTCGACCAGATGATGGCCATGGCCGGCGCGCGCAACCTCGGCGAGTTTCGCAATGCCCTGGCGATGCGGCAATTGCCCTGTTTCCATGTGACGTATGCCGACAGGGAGGGCAACCTCTTCTATCTCTACAACGCCAAGGTCGGCGACAAGACGCTTCCCCCCGCCCTGGCGCGCGCGCCGGAACCGGCGCCCGAAGACGAAGAAGCGCCGCCCGCGCCGCAAACGGCCGCTTACGTCTGGGACACCCCGGTTCCCGCCAACAACCCGCAATACGCGTGGGGCGAACTCGTGCCTCTGGGCGCGCTGCCCACCATCGTGAATCCTCCCGCGGGATTCATTCAGGCCTGCGGCACGCCTCCGTGGGGCGCCACCCTCAATTCCGGCATCGCCCCCGCGTCGGTACCGCTCTGGCTCGCCAACGACCGCGACACCTTCCGCGCGCAACGCGTCCGCCACCTCCTCAGCATGGGACCCCGGAGCTTTCAGGAAGCCCAGGCGATGGTCTACGACGTCCTGGTGCCCTTCGCTACCGTCGCCGTGCCGCAACTGGTGCAATGGGCCGACGGCCGCGAGCAGTATCTCCAGACCGCCCACCCCGACACCGCCCTTGGACTCGAAATCCTCCGGTCCTGGAACTTCGTCGCGGAAACCGGCAGCGCAGGGATGACCTTGTTCAACGCCTGGTGGACGGCGTACCGGCAGCTGGCCGGCCCCAATCTGGCCGATGTCGTGCTGTATCAGGAGTTTGTCAACAAACCGCCGCGTGTAGAGACCCTGGCCCTCGAAGCGCTGTCGAACGCGGCCCGTGAGATGCGCAACGTCCACGATGCCCTGGACGTGCCGTGGGGCGATGTGCACCGGGTGCGCCGCGGCCAGCACGAGGAACCCGTCGCCGGCGGCGAGGCAGGCGAACCGCTCATGGTCATGGGCGACTACGGCGCCGCACGCAGAAAACTCCTGCCGGGGTACGGATACGCCTATGCCATGGCCGTCCAGTTCGGCGACACGCCGGAATCCGTGAGCATCATGCCCGGCGGCATCTCCGACGATCCCGCCTCGCGGCATTACGCCGACCAGCTCACGCTGTTCTCCGAACGCCGGTTCAAGGTGAACTACTTCCTCGACAAAGATGTGCAGCGCTATGCGGAACGGGCTTTCGGGCGGCGGCCGACCCTCCGGCCCGTCGGGATGCAGGGCGTGTTCGGCATCGACGCCCGCGACCCCGTGTCCGTGCACCTCGAAACCAGCGCGGACGCCCCCGCCCCCATGCCCGACGGCATGGCGCCGTTCACGGTGTTCGTCACACCCGTCCTGGACAACGCGAGTTCCCCGGTCACCATTGACGCCGCCATCTACGTCCCGCCGTCCGTGGTTGAGCCGGCCGGACTCGAACGGCTTGCGGTCTGCATCCTGGACCCGGCGCACGGGTGGTTTCCGGCGCCCGAGCAGCAGGTCAATCCGGAAACGCGCATCTTTCGGGCGCGTTTCGAGGGAACCCCCACCTGCGCCGTATTGGGGCCCGCCTCGCTCCGTGCACGGCTGGAGGTCCCTCCCGCGCCGGCCGTTGCAGAAAGCGCCCCGCCGGCGCCGGCCGCCGCGGAACCCGCCGCCCTGCCCACACCCGCTGAACCGCAGCCCCCGGCAGCGACGGCGCCCGAGACCGCCAGCGAAGCGGCTGCGCCGCTGCCCCAAACTCCGGCTGACGGGGCGGCGCCGGGCGTCCCCGGTGACGCCGCACGCTCGGCCCTCGCGTGGGGCAAGACCCTCGAGATCGCCATCCCGGGCGGCGCGGGCACCCTGCGTCTCCAGGCGGCGGACTCGCTCGGCGTATTTGCGAGCGCCTCCGCCGTGCCGCCTGCGCCGTTGCCCGAGGGCATGGCTCCGGTGACCCCGTTCGTCGGCGTGCATTGCTCCGACCCCGCGGTGCCCGTTACCCTGCAACTCGAACTCGCCGCCCCGGCGATCACCGCGGCAGACGCGGGCAGCGCTGAACTGCTGGCCTACCGGCCGGAATCCGGGTGGCGGACTCTTTCCGACCAGCATTTCAACGCGGAAGCCGGCGCCATGAACGGATCGGACACACAACCGGGCGTGTATGTTGTCCTGAGGCGGGGCGGCGCTCCGGCCACGCCAGCCGCGGCGGTCGCGGAAACGCCTCCGGCCCTTCCTCCGGCAGCGACACCGCCCGCGGAACCGGCGCCGGCCGGGAACGCGACGCCCGCGCCCCCGGTCGTACCGCCGTCCTCTGACGCCCGCAAACCCACGCTCGCCTGGGGAAAGACCCTCGAACTCCGGGCCGAAAACCAGCGCGCTGAATTCCGGCTCGACGCGGACGCGTCCGTCGGCGCGTTCACAAAAGTCCTGCCCGAACCGCCCGCCGCGCTCCCCGAAGGGCTCCAGCCCTACAGCGCCGCTGTGGCCCTCTCCCTCTCAAAACGCGACGTCCCCGTGCGGATCACCATCGTCATGCACCCGGAGGGCGAAATCCCCCGGGGGACAGACCCCGCTTCACTCGCACTCTACGCCCATCATGCCGACTCCGGGTGGACGCGCATCGAGCCGCAGCAGTTCGACCCCGCCACACGCGCCTTCACCGCCCCGGACAATCAGCCCCGCACCTACATCCTGCTCGGGCCCCAATCGCCCTGACGACCCGCGCTCTCAGCGACCGGCGCGGGCGCCGCCCCCATCTCAAGTAGCACGGGGACATGGTCAACGCGCTGATCCTGGCGCGGCGTAGCGAGGTTCGCCTCCGGCGCCTACCCCGCGAAATGGGTCTTGAGGGCGTTGACGTAGGCCTCGGCGAACCAGTGCCGCCACTCGGGGTCTTCCAGGCGGGTACAGTCGACCGCATTGGCCAGGTTCGCGGTTTCGATGAGGATCTTGGTCGGCGTCATGGTGTTGCGCAACACCGCCGGTACGAAGGTGGCGCCGTCGCGGCGGATTTGCGCGCGGATGGGAGCGCTTCGATCGTGGCGTTTGATGCGCTTCTTGCCGAGCTCCTCCATGAGCACGACCGCGAAATTGCGCGAGAGGGCCTCGTCGCGCCGCCGCTCCGCGGCGGTGGAACTGGCGTAGTTCTGTTCCCCGACTTCCTTGTATTTGCCATAGCTGGCGAGCGTAAGCGCGGGGGCTTCCTTGTCGCGGCGGCCCGCGGCGCCCGGCACGTAGATCATGGCGCCGCGCAGACTGGAATGCAGCTTGTCGCAATGGATGCTGGAGAACACGATCTTCTTCGGATCGGTGCCGCGCGCCACTTCGCTCCGGTAAATGGAATTGGCCAGGTACCAGCGCAGGTTCAGCGACATCTTGTCGCCGTCCAGCTCGCGGTGCCGCGGAGTGGTCAGCAGTTCCTCATCGGTGTCGTGCACAAAGCTCGTGCGGTCTGTCGCGGCATACCCCTGGGAGCGGTCCGTGACCGTCAGGTAGACCGTGGCCTGCGTGGTCGCTTCCAGGATCTGCTTGATGCGGCAGGCAATGTCGTAATTGATCTCGTCCTCGTACAGGCTGAACCGGGCATTGGTGGTCCAGGCGCCGTGATCGCGGCCGCCATGGCCCGGATCGAGGATCACCACGACGCCCGCCAGGTCTTTGCTTCGCACGGCGCCGCGCAGGCGCTGCGCCTCGAGCACCATCGCCTGGTATTCCGTGCGCTCGGACGAGCCTTCCGGCATGTACTGGGCCGTGAGCATCTCCATCGGAATCTTGATGGCCGTGCCGACGGGGATCGACCGTTCGTCGCGGATGCCGCTGCGATCCATGACCACACGGCACGACGCCAGGATGCTCGCCGCGGCCGATTCCAGCACGTCCACGTCGGTGAACCGCGCGACCACGTCGGTGTAGAGGGCCTCGCCCTGCTTCAGCCGGTACAGGGCAAACGCGCCGTGCGCGTCGCTGCCATACTCGAGCTCGCCCGGACCCGGCGCCGGCCCTGTCGCGAGCGCGTGGAGGGGCGTGTCCGCCGGTTCCTCCGCCGGCATCAGCGGAGGCGCGGCAAGCGAGTCGGGCGGCGCGGGCCGTTCGCCCGTGGGCTGTTTCATCACGTCGCGAAGCAAATTCTCCGGGAAAAACAGACTCTGGCCGCGCGAAAGCTTGTCCGTCTCCAGCGTGTTGACCGCCATGACTTCTTTGTACGTGCCGCCCTTGCCCGTCAGCCACGTACACAACGTCCACAGGGTCTCCTGGCTGGAGTCCCCCTCATGAAGCACATAGTGCGTCCAGCCGCGCACCGTGACCACGTCGTACGGGAATACCGCCAGCAAGACCTCCCGCTGGGTGGCCGGATTCAGTTCGTCAAACGGCACGGCCACCGACGAGGTCAGGCCCTGATACATCTTCCAGTCGTCGGCATCGGCCAGATACTTCCCGGCGAACGCCTTGAGCTCCGGTCCCGCCGCCCGGTTGTACTCCAGCAGCAGCGTCCGGCCATTTCGCGCCGACGCGAACACGCCGGGCTCCAGCAGGACGCGCACGACGTCGGCGTGCACCGGAACCGCGACCGCCGCCAGGAGCGTCACGAGTACAGGTAATCTCTTGACGCGACTGGGCCCGGCCGAACGCTTTGTCAATGCGCGTACCATGGGTGGTTCACACCGGTGAGACGAGCCCGGAGGCGCTCGTTCCCGTGCCGAACGAAAGGACGTTAGCGTCCCGGATACATTTCGCGAAGGCGTTGCCAGACATAATCCGTAATGGCCTGTGTGGTAGCTGCTTCCATTTTCCCAAAACGCACGCCGACGATCGCCCGGCCGCTGTTCCGCGGCGCCCTGGACCGGTCGACATGCGTGACGTGCCCGCGAATCGTGCGCATCCTGTCGCACGGGATGGAAATCGCCATCTCGATACTGCTGTTGAAATCAAACGGCGCATCGGTTTCGAGCAACGCGCCGCCCCCGCTGAGGTTGAGTAGCGCGGCGTCGTATTTGCGGATGTGATTCTGCTCCTTGACCTGCACCGTGAGATCCGTGGAAACCCGGCAGTTCTGGCGGTGAAGCACCCGTTCCATGGCGGTGGGGCGCTCAATCACCACGCGGCCGGCATGGTGCTGCGGTCCCACCACGACGTGCGACACGTACGCATTGAAGCCCTCGTCATCGTGGAACTGAAGTTCAAGCCGCATACCCGGCGCGGGATAGTCGGCGCCGGGAAAGGTCACGGTCAGGCGGTCGTCGGAGACATCGAGGATGCGGCTGAGGAAGTATTGTCCCATCAGGTTGATAAGACACTCTTTCCCCGTGCTGAGGTCCGGCGCGTCGTCGTTCCGAATTGCCGCATCTGTCATTCGGCGCACTCCCTTCCAAACCGGGCGCCATTCTAACACAGGCATCCGAAGGCGTCAAAACCTGTGAATACTGTATCGAATGTCAAGACATTCTTTGGCGAAGACGCCTTCCGCGCGGCACCCCCGTATCCATCTGGTCTGCCGGGAGATTGGGGCGTCATCGCCATCATCGCGAACCATGAACGCGTTATGGCAAAATGGTACTATATACGTCTGATGAGTATACGCCCGCATACGGCGGGCGCGCGTTTCCGCTGATGAGGCCGCATGCGTACCGAATTCGCCAAATTGCTGAAGACCATCCGGAAATACTA
>JAAYAQ010000530.1 GCA_012719295.1 Candidatus Hydrogenedentota bacterium
CGGCCCGGGAAAGCGGTTCCAATCTCGATGTGGACATTTCTTCGGGCAATGTCACGATCCGCGGCACCGATGAAAACGGCGAGGCCGTCAACATCAATGTCGATGGCGATACCGCCACCGTGACCTCCGAGGATGGCGGCGTCAGTTTCGCCACTGGCGAGGCCGCGAAAGTCCCCGACGATTTCCCCAAAGACATCCCCCTGTATGACGGCGCCCAGCTCGTGACCGTGCAGCAGGACACCGGCGCCGGCATGATCGCCCTTACCGCTACCAGCAGCGACCCGGCCGCCACGATCGCCGAATTCTACAAGAAGAAGGCCGAGGCAAGCGGGTGGACCCGGGAATCTGCCCTTGACCAGGGCGGCACGATGCATATGCTGACCTACAAAAAGGATAGCCAGCAGCTGGACATCTTCATCTCCGGCGACGGCGATGCCACGCAGATCCAACTGAGCTTGACCCGGCCATAGGAACGCGGCGTTCACGGGTTCGGATCGTCGAGCGCCGGGACGGGACAGGATGACATCCGGATTGGGTGTGGGCCCGGCGCTCTCGCTGGTCATTCGAACGGGGACACATAGTCGCGCCGGGGCGGCGCCTGGAACATGTCGCCGTTCTTGTCCGGCGTCTTCAAACTCTGCGATCTCCGTGCTCTCGGTGGCCAATTTCCTGTTGCTTCGCGCGGGACCTGGATCGCCCCTTCAGGGCTGCAACATCCGTTTCCCCCGGGGCCTGTCCAGAATGGTCCTCCCTGGTGTCTTGGTGGCTTTGTGTGAGGCGGGTATCGATTTCATCGCATTCTCACCAACACACAAAAACCACAGAGATGGCCGTGTTGCCGAGCGCCAGGTGGGCCGCACGGCCAACGGTCCGCTGCCTCAACAATGTTCGAGGTAGGCGGCCGTGATCTTCTCCAGGAACGCCTGCTGGTCGGTGGCCCACCACGCGTCCGAGAAGATCTCGACCTCGATATCGCCCTTGAATCCCGCCTGTTCGACCCATGACCGGATGCTCCGGATGTCGATGCACCCTTCGCCCATCAGACCGCGGTCATTGAGGAGATCGCACGTCGGCGTGCGCCAGTCGCACACATGAAACGAGAGGATGCGCCGGCCCGCGCGGCGGATCTCGGCTTCGAGCCGCGAGTCCCACCACACGTGATACACATCCACCGTCACGCCCACGTGGCCGTCGTCGAGCTCCGCCGCCATATCATTTGCGTCCGTCAGCGAATTCACGGCCGAGCGCGCATCGGAGAACATGGGATGCAGCGGCTCGATGGACAGCTTGACGCCCGCCGCGCGGGCCTCGGGCAGCACCGCGGCAATGCCTTCGGCGATCTGTTTGCGGGCCTCCGAAAGCGGCATGCCCGGCACCGCGCCGCACACCAGCACGATCAGCGGCGCGCCGATGGCGTGCGCCTCGGCAATCGCGCGCCGGTTATCGTCGAGGGCGGTTTTGCGGCCGTCCTCCGACAGGGCGGGAAAGAACCCGCCCCGGCACAGGCTGGTCACCCGCAAGCCCGAATCCTGGAGCATCCGCGCCGACTCCTCCAGCCCCTGTGGTTCCAGCCACTGCCGCCACACCGTCACCGCGGGCACCCCGGCTTTGCGGTAATTGGCAAGGCATTCTTCCAGCGACCACGGCCGGGTGGTGATGGTGTGAATGCACAGCCGCGACAAATCGGTCAGTTGTTCCGCCATGGCCCCCGCTCCTCAGTCCAGCGCCGGCACGTCGAGCCAGCGCCGTTCCTGCCCCGACCGCAGCCCCAGCTCGGCCAGTTGCACCCCTTTCGCGCCTTCTTTGAGGTCCCACCGGAACGTTTCGTCGTTCACCACATGCCGCAGAAACAGCTCCCATTCCGCTTTGAAGGCGTTGTCGTAAACCTGGTTGTCGGGCATCCGCATCCAGTTCGCGTAGTAGTCGATGGGACTGGGAATGTCGGGGTTCCAGACCGGCTTCGGCGTCGCCGATTGCGGTTGCACGCGGCAGTCGCGCAG
>JAAYAQ010000104.1 GCA_012719295.1 Candidatus Hydrogenedentota bacterium
CCCAGGCCCGCCCCCATGCGGTAGATGCCCGCGAACAGCGGCAGCACGGTGCACGAACAGACGGCCAGGATGGCGCCCGAAACCGACGCAACGCCGTAGGCCAGCGCCTTGGGGGCATTGGCGCCGAGGTATTTCATCACCGAGGCCTGACTTACAAACACCGCGATGGCCCCGGCAATCAGAAACGCCGGGATCAGGCACAACAGCACATGTTCCCGGGCATACCATTTCGCCAGATGAAGCGCCTCCATCACAGCATGGTCGAACCGGGTCCAGCCCAGCGGAAGAAAGAAAAGGACCAGGAAGACCGCCACGATCGACGCAAACGGTTTCCATTCCTGTTTCCAATCGGCCACGTTACTATCCTTATTGGGCAAACAACCAAATTGCGGACGACAGACCACCAAAAAAACCGGTTCGCGCAGGTTTACGATTCGATCGCCGCCAGGGCTTCCGCCGCCTTCTGCTTCATGACCCCCTCAATGCAGGAAAACAGCTTCAGTACGCAGGGCGTCCGCAGCTTGTAAAAGACCATGAGGCCGCGCTTGTCATCCTGCACGATGCCGGCGTTCTTGAGCAGGGAGAGGTGTTTCGAGACGGTCGAGATATCCGCACCGACCAGTTCCGTCAGTTCGCACACGCACTTTTCGCCTTTGGCCAGCTCATCCACCAGGAACAGCCGGGTGGGATGGGCCATAGCCTTGATGATGCGCGCCCGCGCCTCGTACCGTGCCAGGGTCTTTGGGTCCATGGGTGCCTCCTCGGTTGCTTGGCAATTATACCAAATAAGAAATAACGGCGCAAGTCGTGGCGCGTGACGGTCCCGGGGCGTGTGCCGCGCTATTCCTCGTGAGGACCAGCCAGGGCCCGCACGCCTTCCGGAATGGCGTTGGCGTCGAGGACGACGTTCCGGTTCTCGGCGCCGTCGAGGCACAGGAAGGTCTCGACGTTCTCCCCGACCATGCAGCCGCGGATCAGGGCGTCCCGGACGTTGCGGCAGCCGAAGAGCATGGGCTGTCCCGGCGCCGCCTGAGCTCGAAAGCCGTCGATATCGAGTCCCTGGACGTCATCGCAAAGCAGGGCGGGCCGGCCATCGGACTGCTCGAAGGCAACCTCGACATTTTCCAGGCGCAGGTTGCGCACGTGGCGCACGAAGAAGCCGTAAGCGGGCAACGGACCGAACATGGAGTGCTCGGGATACTTGTCCTCGTTTTCGGGGGCGCCGTAGGGGGCATCGCTCGCTTCCCCGCCGCCGGCAAAGGAGAAGCGCAGGTTGCTGAGAGTCACATTTTCGACGCAATGGCCGGGGATGCCGGTGATGGAGCTCCCGACGGGGCCGGCGCCGGAGGCTTCGATGCCGGTCACGGTCACGTTACGCAGCAGGCCCACCCCGGGAGGGTCCATGCCTTTGACCGGGGGCCGCGCGCGATTGCCGAGCCGGATGAACAGCGGGCATCCGACATTCTTCATGGCCAGGTTCGAGACGACAATGCCGTCCATGACGCCGCCGTCAACCACCTCGAGCGCGACGCCCGCCAGGCCGTTGTCGTAGACCACGCAATTGCTGATGGCGATCTGCTGAAAGCCGCCGTTGGATTCCGTGCCCATTTTGAGGGCATTGCACTGGCTGCTGAGAAGGCAGTTGGTGATGACGACGTTCTTCGTGGGCCGGAACGCCGTGCTCTTGAGGACGATGGCGTCGTCGCCGCTCCAGAGGTCGCAGTTGCTGATGGCCACGTTCTCGCAACAGTCGATGTCGAGGCCGTCATTGTTCTTATTGACCCGCGCGCGAATCGTGACCCCGTCGACCGTCACCGCGTCGCAATCGAGGAAGTGAACGGTCCACATGGGACTGTCGCGCAAGGTAACATCCCTCATGCGGACGTTACGACACGAGACGATGCGGATCAGATACGGCCGCACCTTATACTCGCCCGAGAACGCGGCGCCCTGACCGTCGACAACGCCGGGGCCTTCCAGGCCGACATCCTCGGCCTTTTCAGCGTACAGCAGGCTCCGCGTCGTGTAATTGTCGGTATAGGAACGGAATTCCTGGACGGTTTCCGGGTAATCCTCGAGACGCGTGCTGCCCAGGAGCACCGCCCCGGCCTCCAGATACAGCCGTACGCGGCTCTTCAGGAACAGCGTGCCGGAAAGATAGCGGCCGGGACCGAGAACCACCATTCCCCCGCCGGCTTCGTGGCACGCGTCGATGGCCTTCTGGATGGCCGCGGTGTCGAGGGTCTCGCCATCGCCCGCCGCGCCGTGTTCGCGAACGTCAAAGACGGCGGCGAACGCCGCGGCCGGCCAGAGTCCCGTGAATGCCACAAAAAAAGCCACCGCGACCGCCAGGAACCGCCGGTTTTCGTTGCATGCCCGCTTGCATGAAGTGACCATGACCGCCTCCCCCATCAGCTCTACGGGGTTCGCCCCGTGAGCCTGTCGGAAAACCGTTTCAATACATCCATGTTCTCGGGCGGGCCCTCGAAATTCCAGGCTTCATGGACGTCGATCCCGTCGAACCCGTTTTCAAGCACGCGCGATGCCCAGTCCTTCATGCGCTGATCCAGTGCGGAGGGGTCCGCGGGAAGCCACTCCGAGAACAGGTAGAGTTTCGTCTTGCCGGCACAGTACTCCCGGTAATGCGCGGCGGCCCATTGAAACAGGTCCTGCCCTTCGGCACGCTGGATATCGGGCTTTACCGACCAGTACGCGTGTCCGGGACTTGACGCGATCTCGTAATCCGCGAGAATGAAGGCGTCCGCGATTCCTTCATCAACCAGGGTCTTCCAGTGATTGCTATAGCACACCACCTTGTGCGTGCTGAAATGGGGGTCGACCGTGAACTGGGTATGCCGGCCGAGCTGGAGTCCGATCCAGAGTTCCTTGCCCTGGCCGTGGCAGAGCTCGGCCAGTTCCCGGTAAAGCTGCACGACAAACTCGCCCTTGATGTCGTGCCATGCCTCCCGGTCGAAATCCTCAGCGGTGCGGATGTCGACGCCGTAGCGCGCCTGGAACGCCTCCACAACGGGCTGTTCGTAACCGTAGAAATCGGTTTTGTGCGAATTGGGCACGTGACGGCAATGCGCGCTGGTCGAACAGTGGATGCCGTCGGCGCCGAGCGCAAGCAACTCCTTTGCCTGGGCTACGCAGAACGCGCGCGCCTCGGGAAAGGCATAACTGATCAGCCCCGGAAACCGCAGTTTCCCGTCGCGGGCCGTCCAGACACAATCAGGATTCTCCTCGAGAAACTTCGAGCGGTAGCCCGGATAGAAGTTGTCGTACATGTCAATCCACACCATGGCTTTCATGCCGCGCTTGTGGGCGGCCTCGATGAACGCCTCGGGCGGATTGCATGCGTCGATGAACGCCCGGTACCGGTCCAGGACCTCTTTGCGGAGCGAGATGTACGCTTCCACGTCGCCAAGCATGGTCGATTGATGGAGCCGGGCGTGGTCCTCATCGAATTGCATGGGATAGCTCAGCTCGGTGCGGTACGGCAACAGCCCCAGGTACCCCATGCGAATCAGGAGGGCCTCGCACCCGCTCTCGTGCAGACGGCCCACAAGGGCCTCCACGTCGGCCTCGGTCATGGGTTGCGGGCGGCCGTAGACCTCGTCGTTGATATCCACGTCAACGATTACGGTCGGAGCGTTGACCGCCGCAGCGGCCGCCAGAACAACAAACGGCAAGACAAATACGGGCATGCATACCCCCTCACGCACAGACAAGCTGCATGGTGGTTTGAAGGCCAATTTCAACCGTTCTACCGAATCGGCCCGGGAAAAACAAGAGGGAGGCCCCGAACGGGACTTGGGAGAATAACGATACTAACTATTTGTGGAGATTGATGTTATGGCGCGGTTCGAGTCCTGGTCAAACCACGAATTATGCGAATACGCCCTGTGTTCTGAACAAAAACCTCGAATGTCCAGAAAACGGGTGGACAAATTCGACCTTTCGTCGTAAAATTCAGGTGATGAGAGCCCATGCAGTGAGATCGGGCTGCGTGGGTGAGCGTACGGGAGTTGAAGAGCGGCGCGCTCGCAACGGGCCTTGGGGTCGTGGTCCGGTTTCATGCGATATCGTGGTTGCAGCCGGCCCAGGACCGGCGCGCTGCGCGCTGCTTTTCTCCCTGGCGCACGGGTTGCAAAGATGCCAGGAGTTCTCTCGGGCGACGCCATCCCCGAAACGCGGCCTCTCCTTCGACGGGTTTGCCGTCACATGGGCGTGCAATGCGGCTGTGTTGTTCAGGAAAGGAGAGCGTTCATGAAGAAGTGCGGTTTCACCCTGATCGAGCTGCTCGTCGTCATCGCGATCATCGGTATTCTGGCGGCGATCCTGCTCCCTGCACTGTCGCGCGCGCGAAGCAGCGCGACGCGCCAGCTGCGCCAATAACCTCAAGCAGTTTGGCCTGATTTTCAAGATGTACGCCAACGAATCCCCGGGCGAAAAATGGCCTCCGATGGAGCGCAAACATGCGGGGACCTGTCTGGACGGCATCGTGAATTCCCAAGTGGGCCCCTTCATCAACCAGAACCACGTGTTCCCGGACGGGCCGGCCTTGTACCCGGAATACTGGACCGACGTGAACATCGCCAAATGCCCGTCGGATCCGCAGGATGACGAGTTTGAGTATTATTTCGGCGTCTACAGCACCACCAACCAGATCGAACCCTGCCGGTTCTGGGACATTTCGTACCAGTATTTCGGCTGGGCGGTCCAGCCCAAACACTACCTGCCGGATCTGGACATGCTGAACGACGTCAACTTCAACCCGCTGGTGAGCAGCCTGGCGTTCCTGCAAGGCGTTGCCCAGGGCCTGACGGTGAATAACCTTCCGGTCGGCACGCGCCTGCCGCAGAATGACCCCTTGTGGGCAGCCCTTCACGAAAACGACATCAGTCTTCTCGACGGCCAGACCATCTACCGTCTCCGCGAAGGCATCGAGCGGTTCATGGTCACGGACATCAACAACCCGTCGTCCAGTACGCTGGCGCAGAGTGAGCTGGTGGTCATGTGGGACATTTCGGTGTGGCCGACGGACCCGGTCGCCGGTACTCCGTCGTTCAACCACCTGCCCGGCGGCGGCAACATTCTGTATATGGATGGGCACGTGGAATTTGTGCGGTACCCGGGCGAATTCCCCATCTGCGCGTCCTGGGTGGCGATGATGAATTTCCTGGCGATTGCGAACAATCCGTACTGACGCCCGGGAATTCGTGCGGCATGACGACGGCGGCCGCGGGGGTGTTCCCGCGGCCGCCGGTTGTTTCTGTGCGGCATCAGGCCCGCCGGACGTCCGCCCGCCCTATTGGCCTTCCAGCCATTCGAGATCGGCAAAGTCTTTGGCCCTGCCGAGCGCCTTCTTGTTTGCAATCAGGTGGTCGCGGCTCAGCATCCTGACGGGAAGCCCTTCGAGCTCCGCGCTGACGGCTTCGGCCCACGCATCGTCAAATGTCACGCCGGTCAGCGAGGTGAGCAGATCGATGCGGTTGGGCGGAAACCCGAGCTGGATGACCTGATGTGCCTCGGAGAAGTCCTTCGCGGTAAGTCCGGTGTCCGCGAACCCGAACGCGCGGATGGACCGTTCCATGCGTGTGGCGTTCTCGCTGGATACCCGCAGGAAGAGATCGATGTCGCCCGTGTAGCGCGGGCAACCATGGTAGGCCATGGCATGCGCGCCCACAACGACGTATTCAACGCGGTGGGAGTTTAACAATTCGATAAACGCGCGCAAGTCGGGATGCAGTGCCATGGTTGCCCCTTTCAACCAGTTCCAGCAGCAGATCGAGCCGTTGTTGCGGCGTCAACGCCCGGTAATAGGCCCGATCGGCCCGTTCGGCTTCGCCATGTGTCCGAAATGTGCGTACGCGACTCTCCATGCCTCCAGTGTAGCAGGAAACGGCCCCTCATGACCATGGCATGCCCGCATTGGGCTTGAGATGGACCGGCCACACCCGCAATTCGCGGCGGGAACGTGCCCGTTTGGCGTTGCCAGTGCCTCCAGAGGATAGTAAGATGGTGTCGCGGCAGGACGAGCGACGGTGCGGTTTCGCGCCGGCAGATGTGCGGATGGGACACCAAACCCAGAGGAAGGAACGCGATGAAGACGCATGGTTTGACCGCGGCGGTTGTGGTTCTGACGGCGCTCGCGGGCTGCGGAGGCCCGGACACCGCATCGCAAGCGCCGCGAAGCCTGGAAAGCCCGCGGACGGGAGCACCGGCGGCTGAAGCGACGATCGGTGTGGCGTTGCTGACGCGCACGCACCCCTTTTACCAGGACCTCGAGGCCGCGATGCTCGCGGAGGCCGAGGCGCAGGGGTTTGAACTGCTGGTTTCGACAGGTGAATTCGACGTGGCCCGTCAGAAAGACCAGATCGCCGATTTCATCGTCCGCAAAGTCGACGCCATTGTCGTGTGTCCGGCGGACTCCACATCCATTGGCACGTCCGTGAAAGCCGCCAACGCCGCCGGAATCCCCGTGTTCACGGCAGACATCAAGTGCCTGGCCGAAGGGGTTGACGTGAAATGCCATGTGGCCACGGACAACCTTGAAGGGGGACGCCTGGCAGCGCAGGCGTTGCGGGAAGCCATCGGCGGTTCCGGGCAGGTGGCCATCATCGACAATCCCGAGGTCGAATCGGTGCTCATGCGCACCCAGGGATTCCGGGAAGCGCTGGCCGGCACGCCCGAGGTGGAGATTGTCGCGGTGCTGCCGGGGGGTGGTGTGAAGGACAAGGCATTCAAGGCCGCGGAAGACATCCTGCAGGCGCACGCCGACCTCGACGGGATCTTCGGGATCAACGACGATTCCGCCCTGGGCGCCCTGGCCGCGGTCGAAAAAGCGAACCGGCAGGGCGGGGTCAAGATCGTGGGGTTCGACGCGGTTCCCGAGGCGCGCCAGGCCATCAAAGCGGGCAAACTCCACGCCGACGTGATCCAGAAGCCAGACGAGATCGGCCGGAAGACCATCGAAGTCATCGCGAAGTATATGGCCGGCGAAGAGATTCCCGGCGAGATACTGATTCCCTGCGCCTTGTTCACAAAGGAGAGTCCTGAGGAGTAAGCCGGTTTCGCGGCATCGAATGAGGTCAACAGCCGTCAAGCCGGGTGCGATTGGGGGATAGGGTGCGTCTATCGAGCGCGACATGGTCTCGCCTGGTCTCGAATTACGGGATGCTGTTCATCCTCGTGCTGCTGTGCGCCTATTTTTCCGTCGCGACACTGACGGAGACGTATCCGGAAGGCGCGGACGCGGCTGAAGCCATCGCGGCACAGTTGACGGACACGCTGGCGGGGCCGGTGGCTGCCGCGGCAGGCGATACGGGAGCCGATGCGGCGTTCACGGAACGTCTGGCCCGCCTGCTGGGGCAGCGAGACCTCGAGGTGACCGTAGCGGCCGGAAGCCCTCGCGAAGTGCGCGCCGCCTTTGAGAAGCTTCTGGCGGAAGGAAAAACGCCGGTACGCATTTTCACGACCCGCGAGGCCCACGCCACGGTAGCGCGGATCCAGGGCAATCTTCCCGGCCTTGAAGATGTCCCGCTCGTGGCGCCGCCCAGTCACACCTGGCCGACGTTTCTGAAGACCAACAACCTGCTGAATGTGGCGAACCAGATCGCGGTGATGGCCATCGTGGCGGCCGGCATGACCATGGTGATCATCACCGGAGGCATTGATCTTTCGGTAGGCAGCCTGATCGCGCTGTCCACGGTGGTCACGGCGTGGCTGGTTCGCCGCAACGGCGGGGTGGACGCCTCGACGGCGACGCTGATGGCGGCATCGCTGGGCGGGATCGCGATCTGTGCGAGTTTCGGCTCTTTCTCGGGCCTGATGATCACGCGGTTCGAGCTCCCGCCGTTTATCGCGACGCTGGCCATCATGCTCGTGGCGCGGGGATTCGCCTACATCCTCTCGGAAGGGCGGCCGATCTATGAGTTTCCCGAGCGGTTCACGTGGCTGGGCCGGGGCAGCATCGGTCCGGGCATCCCGGCGGCGGTGGCCCTGATGCTCGTGATCTATGCTCTGGCCTGGGTGCTCATGAGCAAGACGCGTCTCGGCCGGCACATCTACGCCGTGGGGGGCAATCCCGAGTCCGCCCGGCTTTCGGGCATCCCCAACCGTCGCGTGCTGATGTTCGTCTACACCGCCACGGGGGCCCTGGCCGGCCTGGGCGGCATCGTCATGGCATCGCAATTGAAAGGCGGCGCGGGAACGTACGCGCCGATGTACGAACTCTACATCGTGGCGGCGGCCGTCGTGGGCGGCACCAGCCTGTCTGGAGGCGAGGGCCGCATTCCCGGCACGTTGATCGGCGCGTTCATCATTGCCGTCATTCAAAACGGCATGAACCTGACCAACGTCGAGAGTTACACGCAGAATGTCGTGTTGGGGTTCGTTATCCTGGGCGCGGTGTTGCTCGACCGCCTGAAAAAGCGAGGTCTCGCGCTGCGCTGGTTACGGCGCGCGCAACCCGTGTAGCCTCCGCTGCCACAGGGCCTGCTCAGGAACCCTCGTTCGCCGGCGCCGGGGCAGGCACGTCGCAGGGAAGCGGCTTTCCGCCGGACGCCTTCTCGAGCACGTCGGCGATGCTGACGGGCACGCCGCCCTGGCGTTTGCTCTCGTCGGCGGCTTCCATGAACGCGAAGATCTCGATGGTCTCACGCGGAGACACGGGGACTTCGCGCGTCTTGAAGAACTTCGCCACTTCGACCAGCATCGGCCCGTATCCGCTTCCGGACCCCTGGAGCACGACGTCCTTCGTGCCGAAGATGATGACCTGGTTCGGCGTCGCCTGGTTGCGCAGACCGCGCAGGGTGCCCACCTTGCCGCCTTCCCAGACGCCGGTGACCACGTCGGTATTCTCGGTGTGGGTCCGCACCACGGTCTGCACGCCGGGTCCCATCACAGTGAACAGCGCCTCGGTGGCGTGGACGCCATACCAGAACAGGTCCGGATGATGCTCTTCCACGGTGGCGGGACCGTACGAAATGGCGCCGCGCAGCTCGCCGAAATCCTTCTGCATCATCTCCACCAGCCCGGGGTAGTAGCGGTACGAGGAGGAACTCCAGCAGGGAACGTTGTGCTCTTTGGCGAGCCGGTAAATCTCGATGGCATCGGCCAGTGAACCCGCCACCGGCTTGTCGATGTACAGGGGGAGCCCCGCTTTGATGACCGGCCGCGCCTGTTCGAGATGCGGGCGCCCGTCCACGCTCTCCAGCATCACGCCGTCCACGAGTGTGCACAGCTCTTCGATCGTGTCGACGATCTTCACGCCGTACGTATCGCGAATCTGCTCGGTGTATCCGTCCACACGGCTGGCACTGGATTCGATGTCGCTGCTGCCTCCCTTGAACGCCGCAACCACCTTGAATCCGGGGATGTGGTCCGGCGCGCCCGGGTCGTTGAAGGTCTTGGTGAACGCGGGCACGTGCGACGTGTCCAATCCGATCATGCCGATGCGGAACACGGCCTCTTCGGCCTGTGCCGCCCCCACAAACGCCGCCAGGGCCACGGCAGCAAGCACCAGCGAATACGCGCGCAACGATTTCATGGCAGGTCTCCCCTTCCTCATGCGGTTTTTCGAGACATTGTCGCAGATACACCGTGCAAAGGCAAAAACAAGACGAACACCCGGGCGCGATTCGGATAGGCGAGCCGCCCGGGCGGCCCTGCCGCTATTCTTCGAGCCCGTCCCGGGGTCCCGGAGCAGACTGCTTACGCGCCCGTGAAGGCTATTTCGCCAGCCTGTGCGCGTAGATGCCGGCATTGGCTTCCTTGACATGGCTCAGGAACGGCTCGTGGGGCACGTCGACCACGCTCACGAGGCCGATGCTGTAGTTCTCGCCGTCCATGTGGCGCCCGGTCAGGGGTTGATCGACGTACTCGAACCAATGGCACCCGACGAAGTTCGGATGCTCGGCGACGCTCCTGATGTACTGGGCGTAGAGTTCGCCGCATCCATCCTGATTGGCCGCGGCAACGAGGCCGGTATGGAACATGCCCCGATCCAGAGCGCCGAAATGGAACTCGCCGATCACCACCGGCTTGTCGATATCGCTCAACACGGAAGGCGGCACCATCGGCAGGTAGAAGTTGATGCTGACGACGTCCACCACGTCCGCGCACGCCTGCAACACGGGCTTGGGACAATAGAACGGGGTGAAGCGGCAGCCGAGGTAGAGCTGGTTCGGGGCGTGCCGGTCGATGGCCTCGGCGATGGTCTGGAAATAGTGGTGCGCGAAGGCATATTCGAACGCCTCGGCGTCGGCTTTGCAGGCATCCGTTTGCCGGTCGGGCAGGCGGAGTGCGTCCCACGATTCGGCCGCGGCGCCCCAGGCGGCATTGACCGCGTCGAGCGTGTCGTATTTTGCTTTCAGGCGGTCGATGAAGACCGCCCGCGCGGGCTGGTCGGGCGGACAACTGAGGGTCGAGGCTGCGATGGACGTCCACGACATCTCATTGTCAACGAAATAGCCTACGACGAGCGGGTTGGCGGCAAAGGGCGCGGAATCGCGCCGGATATTCTCATCCACACGCCCGGGAAACTCGGGGTCGAACACATCCATCATTTTCCCCCAGTATCCGGAGCTTGCCTCGAGCATGCGGCCGCCGCGCGAGCCTGAGGTCACGGTGAAGGGCATGGTGCTCTCTCCGAGGACCTCGCGCGTGGACCAGTTCGCGATGGTATTGAACCCCCAGGCCGGAAGCCGTTTCAATGCCAATGCGCGGAACTCCCGTTCCCACGCATCGCCAAACTTGCGTTTCTGGTTCATGGCATAGAACCGGAGCGTCTGTCCCTCGCCGCCGATGGCCTCGGCCAGCATCATGGCGCGCTGATTGCTGTCCAGGAACTCGCCGAACGGGCCGCCGCTCTCCGGAACCCGCTCGAACCAAGTCTCCCGGCCGCTTACAAACGTCGCGTTGCCCGGATAAATGCAGTTTACGCCCAACGACATAAACAGACGCCCCTCAGGCGTGACCAGCCACCACTTGCCTTCGTGTTTTTCGGTGCGGAACCAGCCGGTGGCCTCGAGTTGCGGCCCGTCGGCCCAGCCGCCCAGCGCGTCCCGGCCGTTCAGCGCCGGCGCCGCGTCGAGCGCGGCCCGTTCCCGCGCGAGCTGTTCCTGCAACTCGCCTTCCGCGTGGATCTTTCCGGGCCACTCGGCATGCATGAACTGCCCGAACGCGTCCACAAACGGCATGGGCACGACCAGCGCGACGGGACTGTCCTCCTGGAAGGTGAGCAAATCATCCAGGAGCAGGCGTCCCGGTCTTCCCGGGTCCCGCACGACCACGGTGATGCTGGACGCGGCCGTGAGCCGGCCTTCGCTCGTTGCGCCGGGCATGGTGCGTGAAACCGGGCCAATCACCGGGATGCCGTGCATGCCCCAGTACGGGCCGCGGCCGTTGTTGCTGAAGTAGACGCGGAGCCAGTCGGTCTGGCCTGCCCCAATGACCGCTTTTCCGTCCATGGTGCGCGCATGGCCGTCGGCGGTCGCGCCGAACGCCGTGATCTCCAGCGTGAGCGCTGCATCCCCCGGGTTGGTGACCCGGAGCGCGAGACCCGCCGCGGACGTCCAGTCCCAGTCCGCTTGCGGACCACGCAACGCGATGCCCGGACGCGCCGCCGGCTCGAAGGTCAGTTCCAGCGCGGCGCCCGCGGCGCCGGAGACGGGAACGAGCCGGCAGGTCGCGTCTTTGGGCTCGATCCTGGCGAGCGCGTCACCGCTGTCGAACGCCTCGACAAGGGCCGCGCCCTCGGGAAGCGCCGCTGCATGCAGTGTGGACACCATGAGGCCTGCCGCCAGAATGTATGGTATCGTTCTCGTGATTTGCATACTCGCCTCCATTGTGAAGAAGACAGCGCGCTTCGGGGGAATTGCCCGGACGACGTCATAAACCGTAGTATTGCCAACACGCGAGTGCGATTCAATACCAAGGAGAGCATGATGACTGCACGACGAATCGGGAAACGGTATCTGACAATTGTTATGGTCCTGGCAGGTTTCTGCGCGCCGGTCGTGGGAGCGGAGACGCCTCCGCCCTCCGCGGACACGGACGCGCTGCCCCATCCGAACGCCGGCCCGCTGCAGCCGGCCAAGATCGTGATCGCCCATCGCGGCGCCAGCGGGTACCTGCCCGAACACACGCTCGCCGCCTACGCCATGGCCTATGCGCTGGGCGCGGACTACATCGAGCAGGATCTCGTGCTCACGAAAGACCGTCAGTTTATCTGCCTGCACGACATCGAGCTTGAGGACACCACCAACGTGGATGAGGTCTTTCCGGATCGGAAACGGGACAACGGCAAGTACTATGCGGCGGATTTTACGCTGGCGGAGATCCGGCAGTTGCGCGCCGAATCCAGAACGCCGGTCCGGTTCGAGCCGCGTCTGGACGGGTTTCGCGTGGCGACGTTCGTTGAGGCCATTGAACTGATCCAGGCCCTGAACGCATCCACCGGGCGCGACGTGGGCATCTACCCTGAACTGAAACAACCGGCCTGGCACCGGGGACAGGGCCTGCCCATGGAAGCGGCGTTCCTGGAACTGGTCGCACGCTACGGGTACAACCGTCCGGATTCGCGCATCTACGTGCAATGCTTCGAAGCCGATTCGCTGAAACTCCTGCGCACCGAGCTCGGCTCGCAACTCCCGCAGATACTGCTCATCGGGGGGAAAGACCCCGAGCAACCCCTGCTGCAGGCGGAAGGGCTGGCGCAGGCTGCCGCGTACGCCCAGGGCATCGGACCGGCGCGCGGCCTGCTCGAGCAGCGCCCCGAAATCGTCGCGCTCGCCCACGCCGCGGGATTGCAGGTCCACCCCTACACGTTCGCCAGAGAATCCGTCGCTTCACCCTACCCGTCGTTTAGAGCCGAGTTGCAGCACTTCTTCTTCGAGTATGATATTGACGGCATGTTCACCGATTACCCGGACGCGGCGTACGAGGCGCTCCACGCCAAAACACCCTGATTTCAAGGGACGCACGATTCAATGATGGCCGGACACATGAAGAAACCCCGACGTCCTGCCCCGCGGGCACGCAGAATCAGGTCGTTGCTGCTCCTTGTGCCGATGCTTCTGGCGGGCTGTCTTCAGACGCCGCCCCCGCCGGCGCCCGACGGACAGCGCGTAAGCGTGGAGGTCTGGAGCTGGAACATCGCGGCGGGCAGCCTGATGGCCCTCGTGCCTGAATTCGAGCGGCAGCACCCCGGCATCGAGATCCGCATCGACATGACCGGCGCGCAGATGCAGTCCCGTTTTCTGTTGTCGTTGATCGCGGGAGTAGGCGCGCCGGGCATTTCGCAGCTGCAACTGGTCGACGCCCCCAAATTCGCCCCCAGCGGCGCGCTTATGGACCTGACCGACAGGGCGGCGCCCTATGCCGATGCGTTCTCCCCGTCCTTCTGGGAGAACTGCCTGCACGAAGGCCGCGTCTATGCCATTCCGTGGGACATGGGGCCCTGCGCGGTGTTTTACAAGCGCGATCTGTTTGCGCGGTACGGCATCGAGCCGGAATCCATCGAGACCTGGGCCGATTACGTCGCAGCCGGCAAACGTATGGCCGAAGCCTCGGATGGACAGACCCGCATGCTGGCGCTCTCGGTGTCGGGACTCTTCCCGTTTTTCGAAATGCTGATGCAGCAGACGAGCGGCGGCATTTTCGACCGGGAGGGCCGGATCATCATTCGTTCGGCGGAGAACGTGGCCGCGCTGGAGGTCCTCCGGGCGATCCTCGAAGCGGACATCGCGGTGCCGATCAACACGGCGGGTCCGGAGTATTACGCCTCATTTCAGAATGACACGATCGCCACCTATCCCCTGGCGGTCTGGCTGGGCGGTTCGATCAAGGATTACGCCGCACCGACGGCGGGAAACTGGGGCGTGTTCCGGCTGCCGGCCGTGTCGCCCGGCGGCCTGCGCACCAGCAACCTCGGCGGGTCCGTGCTGGTGATCCCCGACCAGTGCCAGGACAAGGAAGCGGCCTGGAAATTCGTGGAGCATGTGCTCTGCACGAGGGAGGCCCAGATCGCGCAGTACCGCAATTTCGACCTGTTCCCGTGCCTGATGACCGCGTTTGACGACCCCCTGTTCGACGAGCCCGACCCGTTCTACGGCGGCCAGAAGGTGCGGCGCCTGTTCGCTCAGGATATCGAGCGGATCCCGACGCTGACCCGCACAAAGGACTGGAACGAGGCCATGCGCTACATTACGCAGGCGCTGAGCGCGTGGGAGACGAAGAAGCTGGACCACACGGTCTTTCTGTCGCAGATGGCCGTAAAACTTGAACGCCAGCTCGGACGCGCGATCGCCCCGGGCCATGAACCCGTGGAGGGCGGGTGACATGGCCGGCGCGGCGCGATACCGGGGCAGCTTCTGGCGCGAGGTGTGGCGCTACCGGCATTTCTATCTCTTCATCTCGCCTTTTTTCCTGTTGTTTGCCGTATTCGGCCTCTATCCCCTCATCTTCTCCCTCTATTTGAGCTTCATGAAATGGGACGGTCTCACGGCGCCGGTCTCCGTTGGACTCGAGAATTTCGTCATGCTGTTTTCCGACGGGATGTTCTATACGGCGCTGTGGAACACGCTGGTCATCGGGTTGATGTACGTGCCGCCCATGTTTGTGCTGGCCTTTCTCTTCGCGAGCCTCCTCAACTCGAAACGGCTGCGTCTCCGGGGACTGTTCCGTGTCGGGGTATTCATGCCGTGCATCACGCCCATGGTGGTGGTCGCGATTGTGTTCACCCTGCTCTACAGCGCCGAGTCCGGCCTGTTCAATTATGGGTTGCGTGCGCTGACCGGCCTCTTCCCCGGCGGTCCCATGGCCCCGATCCCCTGGCTCGAGAGCGAAGCCTGGTCGAAGATCTCGGTTGCGCTCCTCCTGGTGTGGCGGTGGACGGGTTACAACATGGTCCTGATGCTTGCGGGACTGCAGGGCATTTCGGACGACTACTACGAAGCGGCGATCATCGACGGGGCGACGCGCTGGCAACGCATGCGCCACATTACCCTGCCGCTGATGCGGCCCACGCTCGTCTTCTGCGGGATCATGTCGCTCATTGGCACGGTTTATATGTTTGACGAGGTGTTCGTCATGACGCAGGGCGGCCCGGGAACCTCGTCGACCAATTTCGGCCTGTACCTGTTCAATCTGGCGTTCATGGACTTCCGGTTCGGGTTCGCGTCAAGCGCGGCCTACACGGTAGCGATTGCGGTCTTTGTGGTGTCCCTGGTGATTCTGAAATGGCGCAAACCGGCGACGGATTGACGCGATGTTCTGGAAAGCGCTGAAACAGGCAGTCATTTACGCGGCGATGCTGGCGGTCGTGGCGCTCTTTGTGTTTCCCTTCTACTGGCTCCTCATCTCGGCATTCAAAACCAAGGCGCAGATCTTCGTGCTGCCCCCGCAGTTCGTTCCGGATCCGGTGGTCGTGCAGAATTTCGCGGACGTCTTCCGCACCACGCCCATCGCCCGGGCCTTCGTCAACTCGTGCGTCATCGCGGGCGGGCACACGCTCCTGGCGCTGTTCCTGTGTTCGATGGGCGGGTATGCGTTCGCGAAATTCTCCCGCGCACCCGGACGGGACAAGCTGTTTGCGTTCGTGCTGGGCACCATGATGATCCCGGCGGCGGTGACCTTGATCCCGGTCTTCATCGTGCTGACGCGGCTGCACCTCGTGAACACGTACTGGGCGATGATCCTGCCGGGCGCGGCCAACGCCTTCGGCATTTTCTGGATGCGGCAGTACATCGCCGCGAACGTCCATGACGATCTGCTCGCCGCGGCGCGTATTGACGGCTGCAGCGAGTTCGGGATCTACTGGCGGGTGGCCCTTCCCATTGCCCGGCCCGCGCTGGCTGCACTCGGCATCCTGGTGGTCATCAGTTCGTGGAACAACCTGATGTGGGCGTTCATCGTGTTGCGGGAAAAAACCATGTATACCATGCCGCTGCTCATCTACCTGCTGCACGGCGAGCTCCGCACCCCGTACGGCATGGTGATGGCGGGCGGCCTGCTCGTGACCCTGCCGCTGATCGTCGCGTTTCTCGTGTTTCAGCGGTCGTTCATCCAGGGCATCACCGCGGGGGCCCTCAAGGCCTGACGCGCCGGTTCACGCGCCCAGCCGGTAGTATGTCGCCGCGGTATCGCGGAACAGCAGCCGCTGCTCGGCGCCGGAACAGCCGCGGATGGCCCACAAGACGGTCTCGACCCAGCGCGGATAGGTCGTGGCGCTCAGCATCACCGGCCAGTCACTCGCGAACAGGGTCCGCTCAAAACCAAAACACTCAAACACATGGGCAAAAAAGGGGGCGAGATCGTCCCGGGTCCAGCGTTCCGGGTCGGCCAGCGTGGCCATGCCGGACAGTTTGCAGACCACGTTCGGAAGCGCCGCCAGCGCGCGCAATTCCTCGCGCCAGGGGTCCAGCTGCCGGTTCCTGATGTCCGGCACGCCGATGTGGCAAAGCAGGAACTGCACGTCAGGGAACCGCTTCACGAGACCGGTCGCGAGGGGCATTTCGCCACGGCCGACGCCGAGGTCGCAAGACAACCCGTTGCGCCCCAGCAACTCGACCCCCCGCACGTAGCCGGGCGTGAGCATCCCGTCGGCGATGCCCTCGCGCAGAAACCGCCGTACGCCTTTCACGAGGGGATTCCGCGCATAGGATTCGAGCAGGGGCGCCGCCGTGTCGCCGTTTTCCAGGGGGGCGTCGGCGACGATACCCCGGATGCGCGCGTCCTGTTGCGCCAGCCCGGTCACCCACGCCACCTCGGCGGCGGCCTGTTCCGTACGGCACGCCGCCTGAACGAAGACGATCCGGTCGACGGTTACGGGACGGGCCGCCTCGGTGTAGTGTTCGGGGAGATACGGCCTGTTAAGCAGTTCGGAACCATCAAGCCAGGGGTAGCGCAGATGGGCGGGGTCCCAGAAGTGCACGTGGGTGTCGGTAATGGCAACATCGGGCCAGGCGCGCTCCTCCGGCGCCGCGGGCGGCTCCCCGGCCCGCGCGGCTCCCATTACGCCCAACCCGGCGGCGGCAAGAAATGCGCGACGACGCATCGGTGGTGCTCCTGTTGGCGGTTCCAGTCCTCGAGAGTATAGCAGGCCCGTGCCGGATACACAGGCCCCGTCGCATCTTCGTCAGGTCCGGAGCCGCAGGGTCACGTGTCCGGGGCTGGGCGCGACGTCGAATCGCCGGCGAAATGCGTCGAGATAGGGGCTGTTCTTCGCCGGAGAACCATTGATGGTCTCGACCCGCAACGACGCGCGCGGAAGAAACGAACGGGCCAGCAGGTGTTCGAATACGCCGAGGTAGTCCGGCAACCGGGGCTCCTCCGCGCCGGTATGAAACGTGATGCGTGCCGCGTTGCGCTCCGACACCGCCACCAGGCACGTGCCCTGGTAGACGAGGTGCGTGCTGGCCAGGCGTTTCGGCAAAGCGGCCCTCAAACCCGTGACGGGCACTCCGCAGAGGGACGCGGGATCCGCCGCATTGAGCCAGTATATCGCGTCCGCCGCGAGTCCCGACTGAAGTGTCCGGAAGGCGTCCGGCGCCGCGAATTGAGGCCCGTGAATGCCATCGAAAAACTGTCCGGCCACCACTTCGCCGGACAATTCCATCAGGCGCAGGGTGCGGAATAGCGCGCCCCACCGGATGTGGGGCGGCTCCTGATCCAGCAATTCGCGGAACAGCACACCGTAGCGGTCAAGCAGCACCCGCACGCGTTCCTTGTTGGCTTCTTCGCGGTCAAGCGGATCGGCGGAGTCGAAGGGCGGGGGCAGTTCATACCATGCGCCCGCGAATGGCCGCGTCGCTCTCCACCGGTCAAACGCGCGCCGCCGTCCGATGGGGCGATGCGTTGCATGCACCGTGGCGGGACGGAACCTCGTCTGTAATCCCCTCCTCAGGGCCTCGAAACTGTCATTCGCGACCCGTCCCTCCCACACCCCGCGCCAGAGGGCCTCGCTCAAGGCCGCGGAGTCCATTGGCGACCCGTGAAGGAGATCTTCGAAGGCGTACCGTCCGCGCGGGTCGGGGAACAACGCCGTTTCAGTTCCGGAACGCGCCTCCGGGGCGGCCCGGAACAGCTCGGCATGCTCGGAGAAGCCGACGGCCACGCGCCTGGGACCGCATCCGAACCACATCAGGCCGGTCTGCTGGGTCAATGCGTCGAGGGCGGCGGTGTGGTATCCCGGCACCCGTGCGGGGAGCACGTCGCCCTCCAAAAGCTCGGCGGCGAGGGGGCAGCCGAAGAGCCGTTCGAGCGCCGTCTCGAGACGCCCGGGGTCGCGGCCCTCCCCGGCCGCCGGTTCAGAGAGCACGCCCTGCCATTGCGCGAGAAAGAGGGGCAATTCCTCCGCGGGCCGCGCCGTGAACGACGGGCGCGCCGCAGCCCGGCCCATGCGCAGCAGGGTTTCGAGATTTTCGGCATCGCAGATTTCCATTCCGGACGCGTCCCTGGTGATCCGATCCACCACGAGCGCGCCGGATTCCGTCAACTCCTCGAGCGCACCGTCGATGCGCCCCGGGGCGACGGGGAGCGCCTCATGGAGGGCGGTATCACGCACGGGACCAAAGAACCGGAGCCATTCGGCGAGCCACCCGGCCAACGCGGGTTCGTCGGGAGACGTCACGGCCGGTTCGGGATAGACCGGGTGAATCCGCTGTTCCGGCGCGGCCAGATCGAAACAGCGCACGGCGCCCAGACGCCACCCGAACGCGCGCGCCATGCGGGGAACGCACTCGATCGCGGCCACAACGCGCCGCGTGCGGCCGGGGCCCTCGACCCAGACCACGCGCTCCCGCAAGGCCTCGGCAATCTCCGCCGGCTCGATATTCGCGTCGCGTTTCACCGCGGCCAGCAGAACCTTCCATTCGGCTTCGGCCAGAAGCAGCCGTTCCTTGACCCAATCGAGCAAGTCGGCGGCCGACAGGGGCGCATACCCGGGATGGAGCCGCTGGCTTTTGGCTTCAAACGCCGCCACAACGGAGGCGGGAACCGCCGGGCGCAACGCGGCGGTTCGCGCCACCTCGGCCAGCAGCTCGTCGCTTAACCGCGAACGCGGCCCAGCCATCGGCGTGTCGTCGACGTACATGAACAGGTTGGTCTGCCGCCAGAGCATGGACTCGGCGAACGGCGAGGGCTGGCGGGTGAGCACCCCGGATACGGCCGTGGCGCCGCTGTGCAACTCGTCGAGCATCCGTCTGAGATTGGCCAGATCGAAATCGTCGCAGAGGCAGGTCCGCCAGGTTTCGGCCAGGATGGGAAAATCGGGGTATTTCATGACCGCGTGGAGCAGTTTCTGGGCGCGCCTCCGGTTCAGCCACAGCGGCATGCGCTGTCCGAATCCGCGGCGCGGCAGTTGCAGGGCAATCCCCGCGTTTTCACGAAAGCGCGCGCCGAAATAGCCGGACTGTTCGAGGCGTTTTCGGAGCAGAGCCTCGATGCGCTCCGGTTTCACGAGGCCGAGCAGCGCCTGCGCATCGATTTCCTCGGGCAGCATCAGCGCCACACAATCGTTGTTGGCGAAGACCTCGACCCGGTAGCCGTGCGTCTCTTCCCATGCCTGGGCAAGGGCGAGCGCGAAGGGTTGGTTCAAGGCGCCGCCCCAGAGCGTGTGCAGCACCGCCTGGACGCCGTCCGAACCCGGCTCGGCCGCGGTGTATTCCACCAGCAGATGGCGCCGGTGCGGCAGCGGAGCGCCGGTCGCGGCACGCTGGCGTTTGAGAAACCGCGCAAGCTTCTCGGCAGCTTCCGGCGCCAGGGCATACTCGCGCTCCAGCATCTCCTCGAATCCGCCGCGTTCGATCTCCTTCTCCGCCCGTTCGAGAAACGCCGCGATGCGCTGTGAGAAATGGAAGGGCCTGGCCAGATCCTCCGCCCGCCAGAACGGCGCCTCCGACCGCGTCGCGTCGCCCGGGACCACCAGCACGTCGTTGTGGGTGATTTCCTGGATCGTCCACGCATGCGCGCCCAGGGTGAACGTCTGCCCGACCCGGCGCTCCCACACGAATTCTTCGTCCAGCTCGCCGATTTTCGCCCGCGAATCCGCGCGCCGCAGCCCGTAATAACCGCGGTCCGGAATGGTGCCGCCGGAGAGGTAGAGGAGGCGCAGGCTGGCGCTCGTGCCGCGGAGGGTGTCGCTTATCCGGTCGAGCGAGAGCACCGGCGACAGCGCCCGCAGCCGGGATTCCGCGTACCGGCCCGCCAGCATGTCAACCACCAGATTGAATTGCCGGCGCGACAGCTCGCGGTACGGCCAGCATGTGCGGATGAACCGGAACAGCGCGTCCAGGTTCCATGATTCGACGCCCGCCATCGCCACGATCACCTGCGCGAGCACATCCAGCGCGCCGGTCACCGGCCGGCACGGTTCAATGTCCTGTTCGGCCACGGCCCTGGCCATGACGGCCGCTTCAAGCACATCGCGCTCGTGCGTAGGGAACAACATCCCCCGGCTGACCGCGCCGACCTGGTGCCCTGCCCGGCCGATGCGCTGCAGGGCGGACGCCACGGAAAACGGCGTCTGGAGCAGCACGACCCGGTCGAGCGCTCCGATGTCGATGCCGAGTTCGAGGGAATTCGTCGCCACGATAGCTCTCAGCTCGCCGTTCTTGAGTCGCTGTTCGACCACCGCGCGCAGTTCACGCGACAGCGAGCCGTGATGCGAGTAGGCGACCAGTTCGCCCGCCGCGTCGTTGATGAGCAGGGTCGCGCGCTCACACATGCGGCGGCTGTTCGTGAACACCAGCGTCGAGCGATGCTCCCGGATAACCTGTTCGACGGCGCCCATCAGGCCGGGCATGCGCGTGCCGTCCGGAAGCGGCACGCCATCGTCCGCGGGAAACCGGACCTCGATCTCGAGCCGTTTTTCGGCGCGCGACGCCAGCACGGCGACCGGCCGCGGCTCGTAGACCGTGTCCACCCCTTCTCCGGTGGCGCGGTATCCCCCCACAAACGCCGCGATGGTCTCCAGCGGGCGCACCGTTGCGGACAGGGCAATCCGCTGGAATTCGCCGGCCATCGGCACGATGCGCTCGACGGATGTGATGAGATGCGTGCCGCGCTTGGCGCCCGCGACCGCATGAATCTCGTCCAGAATGACGGTTTGGAGCCCGGCGAACAGCATCCGCGCGCGGGGTGAACTGAGCATGATGCTGAGGCTCTCGGGCGTGGTAATCAGGATATCGGGCGGGCGCCGCACCATGCGCTGCCGTTCGTGCGGCGGGGTGTCGCCGCTGCGCGTCAGGACGGCCAGCTCGGGCGCGTTTCGGCCGGCGTCGCGAAACCGCCGCGTCAACTCCGCCAGGGGCGCCAGCAGATTGCGCTGGATGTCGTTGTTCAGCGCGCGCAACGGAGACACATAGAGCACCCGCGGCGCGCCGGGCGGCCAGGCCCCCGTCAGCAACTGGTTCAGCGCCCAGAGAAAGGCCGTGAACGTCTTCCCGCTTCCCGTGGGCGCGGTTACCAGGACATGCCGGCCTGCCGCAATCTCCGGCCAGGCGCGCGACTGTGCGTCGGTCGGCCGGCCCACCGATGCCAGAAACCAGTCGCGGATGACCGGGTCAAAAATGGTGAGTGAATCCCGCATCGCGCCAACGCACCTCTGCATACTGGGCGCCCGCTCGCGTCACGGCCCGGCGCGAGCGTTCCCTATCCTGTCTTCCCCGCCTTTTGTGCGTCTTCCCAGGTGCCGGGATAGTTCGGACCGTAGAGCAGGGATTCCTCGCGCACAACAAGTTTTCCGTCTTTCACAAAATGCTCGCCGCGCACCGACAGGTGCTCAATCATGCGGTCGCGCCACCGGGCCGTCTCGGCCGGGTCTGCTTTCGAAAGATCCGTCAATTCATCGGGATCGGTATCGAGATCGAACAACTGTTCCTCGCCCAGATGCGCATGATAGATGTACTTCCACCGGCCGTCGGTGAGGGCGTTCCAGTGGTTCTCGGGACCATAGCAGCGGCCGTGTTCGAGGTCGAGCCAAGGCCGCCACCCGTCGGTTTCGCCGCGCGCAAGTTTGAGCAGGCTGTCGCCGTCAATATCGTCCGGCACGCCCGCGCCGGCGGCATCCAGGAACGTGGCCATGACGTCGCGCAGTTCCACGGGCTGCCTCAGGCGCTGTCCCCGTTTGGCGTTCACGAGCCCCTCCGGCCAGCGGATGATCATCGGGATGCGCGCCGACGCTTCGTACGCGTAGGTCTTGCGCCAGAGGTGGTGATCGCCGGTCATGTCGCCGTGATCCGCGGTGAACAGGATCAGCGTGTTCTCGAGCCAGCCGCGGTCCTCGAGCGTTGTGAGCATGCGCCCGATCTGTTCGTCAATAAACGTAACGTTGCCGTAATAGCCGATGCGCGACGTGCGGACCTGTTCGGGACCGAGGTCGCCGTGCCAGATGTTCGGCTCGTCGCCGCTTCGCGGCGCGTATTTCGCGGCCCACTCGCCCACCACCGCCTTGGGAATGTCGCGATCTTCATACAGCTTCCAGAAACGCTCGGGGGGATCGTAGGGGCTGTGCGGCCGCGCGAACGAAATTTTGAGAAAAAAGGGTTCCTCGCGGTCGTAATTCGCCAGGAAGTTCACCGCGGTGTCGCCGGTCCACGCGACCGTGTGAAGCCGCTCCGGCAACCCGTAGGGTCGCGCGTCGTAATCGTTGAACCCCAGGCCCGTGGCGTGCCAATCCAGTGTGGGCGCCTGCGAATAGAACCACGACTGGTAATCGCTCCGAAAATCGATGGATTCGACCCGGCTCGACTCGTCCAGGATGGTCTGGTGAAAGCCGTGCAGGCTGCGCTGCGGCGACCAGTGCATCTTGCCGATGCCCAGGGTGTAGTACCCGGCATTGCGCATTTCCTGGGGCAGTTCGCGGGGATACTTCCACCCCACCTTGCCATAGGCCAGCATGCCGTGGTTCCACGGCGACAGGCCCGACAGCAATCCCGCCCGCGCGGGGGTGCAGCTCGGCATCGACGTGTACGCCTTCGAGAACAGCACCCCCTCGCGCGCGATGCGGTCCAGGTGGGGGGTGATGATCGCGGTGTTGCCATCGGCCCCCACGCAATCGCCGCGATACTGGTCGGCCATAATGAACAGGATGTTGGGCTTGCCGGAAAGCGGTTGCGCGCTTCTGGCCCGCGGCGCGGCCGACAGAGCCGCGGCGCCTGCCGCGGCAAGTTTGAACGCGTCACGCCGGCTGATGCGTCGTCCGGTGTACGTCATGAATCTTCCCCTCTCGGCTGCGTTCGTCCGCGCGTCCTGTTCTATGACTTGCGCGTGGCCACGTTGAGAAGCTGCCGGGCATTGTCGTGGAAGAAGTCGAGAATGTGGTCGCGATTGGTGCCCAGCCGTTCCATCGCGGTGCGAATGGCCCAGATCTGCTCGTAAAGCCGCAGGGTGAACGGCGGCGTGTCTCCGTCCGAATCCCTGGTGTGCTCTGGCGTGGCCTCAACCACGTAGTCGTTGATGATCACGCTCTTCCCAAGCTCGAGCGCGCGGCCTCCACCCGTGGCGAAGAGAATCCGGTGGGGCTCGATGGCCGCGAACAGGCTTTCGAGGATCTGCCATTCGGTAACGCACGCCGTGGTGAAGAAGAGATTCAGCACATCCTTGAACTGGAACAGCCCCTGGGAGGCGTCGGTCAGCGTCTGGTATTTTCCCGCGGACTCGACCACGAATTTCGCGTGGGGATACTGCATGCACAGCTCGGCAACCTGCCAGGCGGCATTCTCGTCGCTCAGGCTGATGTCCAGCACCACCAGCCGGCCCAGCCGGTCCACGAGCTGCATCGCCCAGTCCGGCAAGGCCGCCGTCAGGTCCTCGGAGGAATCCAGCACAATACCGGCGAAGCGTTTCGGCGCCAGGGCCGCCTCCAGCGCGTCCGGCGTGATCCGGTCCGGCGCGAATCCCATAAGACCGGGCACCCCGGCCTGGCTGCTGAGCCGTTCGACGTATTCGTTCGTGGCGGGCTCCGCCTCCGCGGCGGCATACTGTGCGTGGATGGGTCTGTTGAACAACGCCTGGGACAGGGCCGGCCGCAGCGACTCGGCGGTTTTCGCTTCAGGGGCAGGCGCGACCCTCCGCGCGAAATCGAACACATCCGGCGGGACAAACCGGCCGAACAATCTGGCGTACCAGTCCCGGTCGTCAATCTCGATGCCCATCGTTCACCCCGTGTCTCGTTGACCCGTCTCCAGAAAACATGCCATAGTCTTACCGGCAGAAGCGGTCTTCAGTATACTCGCGAAACGCGGCGGGGTCACACTCAGGGGCGTTTGGCGGCCCGCCGGTTTCTCTTCACCCAGGGGAGGATATCACGATGAACCGAATTGCCGGTATGGCAGCCATCTTCTGCGCAGGGTTCGCGTGCCTCACGCACGGCGACCCGGCGGAGATGCGGGTCGGCACGTTCGACCAGGAAATGCGCACGTTTTATTCCGATCGAGACGGTCTGCCGAGCATGGATGTGAAGGACCTCGTCATTACCGGCGACGGCGCCGTGTGGGCCGGCACGGCAAACGGACTCGCCCTGTTCAAAGACGGCGCTTGGAGCGCCGTTGAGCGCTTTTCGGGCGCGCCGGTGCCGGTCCTGGCAAGCGACGGAACCGCCCTGGCGCTGCTGTTTCGAGGCGCGCTGTATCTGTTCGCGGCGGAAGCGCCTGTAGCCCCTCTTCCGCCGGCGGTCAACGCGGAAGATGCGGTGCACTGCCTCGCGTTCGCGAACGGGCTGTATCTGGGTACACAAAACGGTCTGTACGTGCTGAAGATCAATCGGTTCGAGCCGGTTGAAGCGCTGAACGGCCTGCTCGGGAACGGCGCCGCCGTGCGGGATGTGGCCCTGGCGCCCAACGGAGACATCGCCGCCGCAACCGAAAGCGGCCTGTTCTACAGCGCCGGCGGCGGGGCATGGCGCCCCCTCTTTCCTGAAGACGGCAACAAGCGCTGGGCGCCGAAAGACGTGCGCGGCGTCGTGTTCGATTCCCGGGGAAGCCTCTGGTTCGCCAGCCCGCAGGGCGCGGGATGCCTCAGCGACGGATGGACGCTCTATACCGGCCGGGAAGGCCTGCCGTACAACGATTTCACGTCGATGGCGGCCGGCCCCGACGAAATGGTCTGTTTCGGCACGCACCTCGGCGCGCTCCGCTACGACGGCCAGCGCTGGGCGTACCGCCAGGGCCTTCGCTGGGTCCCCGGCGATGACATCCGCGCGGTGGCCGTTGACGCCCAACGCCAGACCTGGCTCGCCACGCCGGCGGGCGTGGGCTGCCTGTGGTACAAGCCCATGACCCTCGCCGAAAAAGCACGGTTCTATGAGGGCGAGATCGACGCGTACCACCGCCGCACCGATTTCGGATACGTGCTTCAGGTACGTACGGCGGAACCGGGCAAGAAGATCGGCGTCCAGCAGCGCGACAGCGACAACGACGGCCTGTGGACCAGCATGTACGGCGCCGGCGAGTGTTTCGCGTATGCCGCCACGGGCGACCCGAAAGCCAAAGGGCGCGCAAAGAAGGCCTTTGAAGCGCTGCGGTTTCTGAGTGTGGTCACACGGGGCGGTTCGCCGTCCAGCCCGCCGGGATTCGTGGCCCGTACGGTCCTGCCCGCCGCCGACGGCCCCAACCCGAACGGGGCGGAATACACGGCGGAAAAAGACCGCGAACGGCAACGGCACGACAGGAAATGGAAAGTGATTCACCCGCGCTGGCCCACCAGCGCCGACGGCCAATGGTATTACAAGGTCGATACCAGTTCCGACGAACTGGACGGCCACTATTTCTTCTACGGCCTGTATTACGACCTCGTGGCCGACACCGAAGAAGAAAAACTGCGCGTGCGCGACGTGGTCACGGGCCTGACGGACCACCTGCTTGCTCATGACTTCAATCTGGTCGACTGGGATGGCGCGCCGACCCGATGGGCCGTGTTCGGTCCGGACCACATCAACCGGGATGTCACGTGGTGGGAGGAACGCGGCCTGAATTCGCTCAGCATCCTCGCCTACCTCGTGACGGCCGAGCACATCAGCGGCGAACCCCGGTACCGCGAGGCTATCGAGCGCCTCGTGAGCGAGCACGGGTACGCCGCAAACACCACCAATCCCAAAATGAGTCAGGGTTGGGGTGACGGCAACCAGTCCGACGACGAAATGGCCTTCATGAGCTACTACAATCTCCTGAAATACGAGAAGGACCCCCGCCTGCGCAGCTTCTACCTCATCGGGTTTGCGCGTTACTGGCCCCTGGAAGAGCCGGAGATGAACCCCTTCTTCAATTTTGTCTACGCCTCGCAGGCAACAGGAGAGACATTCGCCGACGCGTTCCGCACCCTTGACCTCACGCCGCGCGGCGACTGGCTGGCCGACTCCGTCGAGACCCTGATGCGCTTTCCGCTCGACCGCTTCGACTGGCGGCACAGCAACAGCCATCGAATCGATTTGCTGCCGCTGCCGCCGAACGTGCGCGGAGGCGACACCGAGGGAACGGGCTATCGCGTGAACAACAAGGTCATCCCGGTGGACGAACGGCACTTCGCGCATTGGAACTACGACCCCTGGGCCCTCGACAGCGGCGGCAACGGAAACGAGCTGGCGGACGGCGCGGTGTTTCTCCTGCCGTATTACATGGGGCTCTACCATGGCTTCATCGTAGAGAGCGAACACGACCATCAGAACACGGGCAATGGGGCCGGCCCCGCGGGCCGGGAATGAGGCGAACCGTGAGCACGGTTCGTTGGAAGGAGTGCGCCATGAAAACAGCGGCATGCCTGGTGTTGTGTCTTGTGGCGGGAGGGACCGTGCATCTCCGCGCGGCAGAAGCAGCCGGCCTGCCCGTCCCAACGGACGCCGAACTGGCGAAGATACGCGAGGCCGCGCCCGAAAAACCCACCGTCGCCCCCCGGAGCCCGCGCAGGGTGCTGGTCTTCTCGCTTGTGCCAACGGGATACGTTCACAGCGCGATTCCTTACGGCGAGGCGGCGCTCCGAATCATCGCGGAGAAAACCGGCGCGTTCAGCGTCGAGTGTTCGAACAACATCGCCATGTTCGAACCCGAAAACCTCAACCGCTTCGACGCCGTGTTTTTCAACAACACGAACAGCGCGCTGTTCCTGTCCGGCGATTTCGACACGCTCTCCGGCGCGCAGAAGGAGGCCGCCCGCAAACGCGATGCGGAGCTCAAACAGAGTCTCGCGGCATTCATCCGCAACGGCAAGGGCATTGTCGCCCTGCACGCCGCGCTCGCCATCTTCGCCGAGTGGGAGGCATGGGGCGATATCATCGGCGGCCGTTTCGACAATCATCCCTGGAACAAGGAGGTGACGGTGCGCGTCGAGGAACCCGGCCACCCCCTCCTCCAGGCGTTCACGGAGGCGGAGTTCCGGGTGCATGACGAGATCTACCAGGTCACGGGCCCGTACTCGCGCGACACCCACCGCGTGCTGCTGTCGCTCGACCTCGAAAAGACCGGCGCGCCGAACGTGGCGGAAGTCCATCGCACGGACGGTGATTTCGCCCTCGCCTGGATCAAACC
>JAAYAQ010000105.1 GCA_012719295.1 Candidatus Hydrogenedentota bacterium
CCGCGCAGCGCGCGTCCGCTCCTGTCCGTGGACGCCGTTCTGCGCGTCTTCTTCGCCCTGCTCCTTCTGGCGGTCATCCTCGCCCTGTATCCCTATACCCAGGACGCCACGGGCCCCATCAAATACCTGCTGATCGCGTGGGGCGCCTTCATTGCCGCGGCCATTCTGGCCATCCTGGGAACGCTTCAGAAAGTGCCCTGGCAAACGCCCCGGGTTTTCTTCCGCATTCTCGCGGCGTTTGTCGGCCTGACGTTGGCGGCGGCGCTGCTCTCGGACCATGCCGGCCATGCGATGGTGACCTGGCGCCGTTTCGCCCTGCTCTTCATCGTGTATCTGCTCGCCACGCGCGCCTATCGCAAACCGCGCCACATCTCCGGCCTGATGCTGGTCGCATGCATCGGCGTAGCGATTTCGACCCTCTACGCCATCTTCCAGTATTTTGGCCTGGACCCGTTCCCCTGGGAGAGCAAGGACGCGCCCATCTACCGCGAACTGCCCGGCACCTTCGGGAACCCCAATTACGCCGCCCACACGATGATTCTGTGCATCGTGATGTCGGTGTCGCTGGCCGCACGGCGCTGGACCCGCTGGGCCGCGGCGTTCGGAATTCTGTTCCTGGTGCACATGTACTTTACGGGGCAGCGGGGCGGCCTGGTCGGGCTGGCCATGGCGGCCGCTCTCGTGATCATCGCACGGGCCCTGCGACACCACGTGCGTGCCCCCCGCCGCGCCATCGCGGCCACCCTGATCATCACCGCGCTCCTGATCCCCGTGGGCCTCGGGGCGACCATGATCATCACCAAGGCCCGCACCGGCGTCGCCCTGCCCCTCGAGCGCCAGCTCCTCCTGCGGTACCACGCCTACGACGGCGCCTCACGCATGCTCCTCGCCAACCCGCTCCTGGGGTACGGCCCCGGCAATTACCAGATCGAGAACCCATTCTTCTGGACGCTCGAGGAACAGGATTGGTTTGCCATGCTCCGTAAGATGAACCAGCATGTGCACAACGACATCCTCGAAGCCGGTATGGATGCGGGATTTCCTGGAGCGCTGGTATACCTTCTGTTTCTGCTTGCCGGCATGGGCCAGGGCCTCATGCTGGCCTTCACCGCGAACAGTCCGCACCGGCGCCGGCTTGGCTGGACGTTCGCGGCCCTCTTCTGCGCGTTCCTGGTCGACGGAACCCTGGGATTCAACCTGCGGGTGCCGGTGTCCGCGTTCCTGATCTTCCTGCTTGCCGGGGCCTTTGACGGACTCCACCTGCACGCGGCGGTCTCCCCCCCGGTTCCGGCGCGGTCGCGCAATGTCCTCGTGTTTCGTTTTGGTCTCGTGCTTTTCGCCCTGCTTCTGGCGGTCTATGAAACCCGCGTGTTTTACGCGGAGAAGGAGCTGCAGTTCGGCCGGGGCGCCTTCCTGGCAGACGCGTTCACGCGCGCCGATGCCCATTTCGAGCGCGCCGAAGAATTGTGCCCGTGGCAGTGGTCCGCGCCGTTTGAACGGGCAAAGTGCGCCTTGCGCATTTCTCAGTATCTGGAAACCGAGAAACACCCCGCTGAGGCGTTCGCCATGCGGAACAAAGCGATCGAGCATTTCGACCGCTCGGTTACCCGCAACCCCTCCTACGTGTTGAGCCTCCTCGGGAGCGCGGAAACCAGCCTCAGCCTTGGCTATGCCCGCACGGAGTACAACCGCGATTCGCGCGACCAGTATCTCGAAAAGGCCCGCCGCGCCGCGGAGAAAGCCACCACCCTCTGCCCCCTGATGCCGGAGAGCCACGATGTCCTGGGCCGCGTCGCGTCCCTGCGAGCAATGGCCATCCATGAGGCGCTCGAAAAGGGCGAGGGCGAATTCAGCCAGGCCCGGGAACAGTGGCTCACCGCGATAAACCACCTCCAACAAGCGCTCGAGCTTGGCGCGGACCATCCGGGGGCGCTGCACCTCATGCTGGCGCAGGCCCACATCGCACTTCAGGAATTCGATGCGGCCGAGAACGACCTGCGCGAAGCGCTTGAATCGGATCCGGCCAACAAAGACGTCTTGCCGGTGCTGTACCGCTTCGGAACGCAATACAACCGGCCCGATTTCCTGCGCGAGGCCCTCACAAACCATCTCGAACGGCTCCGGCACACCGCCCCGGAAGCGCACGAGATGTTCGCCCAGACCGCGCTGCATCTCGCCTCAACGGAATTCCGCGTGTTCAAAAATGACGAGAAGGCCGAAAAACTGTATCTGGACGCCGTCACCCGTCTCCCCGACCGCTCGCAGACCTGGGCGGCCTTTGCGCAGTTCTCGAAGCAGAGCAACCGGCCCCAGGCCTTCCAGCGCGCCGTAGTGGAGGCCTGGCACAACGCGCGCAAGGCCGGCAAGGACCCGCTGGCCCAGATTCAGGCGGTCGTGATGGTCTGGGAGGAAGGCAGCCCGAAACTGCCTCAGGCCACGGGCGCGCTTGCGCGCACCCTGCGAAGTGCCCTCGACGAGGGCATGAGTCCCGCTGAGGTCCGCAGCCAGTTCGGCTGGCCCGTGGAGGTCCTGCTGGTGGAATCGCAGAAGACCGGGGTAGCGCAGGCCGACCGGGGCATCGCCCTGCTCAACATCGGCGGCATGCTCAACGCCATGGACCAGTGGCGTCTCGCCGGGACCGTCCTGCAGGCGGCCATGAACGAACTTCCGCCCAAACAGGCTGCGCTGGCCGCTCGCGAGGCCGCGCAGGTGCTTGCCCGGCAGAACGAGGAGAAACAGGCCGTGGCGCTGCTTCGGAAAGCCGTGGCGCTCGATCCGGACAATCCGGATACACGCATGGCCTACGCGCGAACGCTGGCGAAGCAGGGCAAGAACCTCGAGGCCCGGGAGGAATACAGCAGACTCCTCCAGATGCCTGGCCTGGGAAAAGAGGCCCGTGAGGTCATTACCCGTGAGATGAGCGCGCTGCAATAACGCGGCGCGCGAAGGAGATACTTGATGCGCATGAAACCCCTCTGTCGACGTCTACGCCGCCCGCAGATCGGCTTCGTGATTATGCTGCTGGGCGTGTGTGCCGGCGCGCCGACGGCCTTCGGAGATACGTCCGGCGTCGCGCTTCCGGAAACACTCCAGGGCTGCAACCTCATTTTCATCAACATCGACGCGTTGCGCGCGGATCATCTGGGGTGTTACGGCTACAAACGGAACACGTCGCCCTTTATCGATTCCCTCGCGAAGGAAGGCCTGCTCTTCGAGGAAGCCCGGGCCAACAGCACCTTCACCCGGGAATCGGTGTCGGTGTTGTTCTCGGGCATGCTCCCCTGTTCCAGCGGCGCGATGGGCTGGTACGCCCAGGTGCCGGAGACGGCGCCCACCCTCGCCGAACGGTTTTCCAGCGCGGGCTACGAAACCCTCTTCCTCAGCAACACCGCCGTGCTGGCGGGACTGACCCGGGGATTCAAGACGGTGCATCACCTGCCCCTGCACTGGATGCTGAGCACCGAGGGTCCCAAACTCACCGCGATTGCCATGGAACACGCCAAGAAGATCCGCAACCGGCCCTTCTTCATGTACCTGCATTATTTTGATCCCCACGGTCCGTACGAACCGCCCGATGACCTCTACCTGCGATTTGCGGACACGTTCTACCCCATCCAGCTGCACATCTTCGATGATATCCGCGCCGACCTGAACCAGCTTCGCAAAGAAGGTTTTGGACCGGGCGATCCCCGGTTTGAGGATACGATTATCCGTTACGACGCCGAGATCGCCGATTCAGACCGCTCCATCGAGATGCTGTTCCACGCCTTGCGCGCCTACGGCATGCTCGAAAAGACCCTGGTAGTCATTGCGTCCGACCACGGCGAGGAATTTCTTGACCACGACTGGGTGGAACACGGATGGACGCTGCACGAAGAAGTGCTTCGCGTCCCCCTCATTCTCTGGGCGCCGGGGAAGATCCCGGCGGCCCGCGTGAAGGCCCCCGTGTCGGTGGTGGATTACTACCCCACGCTCGCGCGGCTGTTCGGATTGCCGACGGACGGTTCCACGCTGGATGGCGAGGCGCTCTTTCAGCCGGCGGACTCCGGCCTGCGCCTGACGCCCCCTTCTCGTCCCTTTATCGCCGAGCTGATGCTTCAGGAACGGGCCATGACCCGCTGTGTCATCGTCGACGGATGGAAATACCTGGCTGCGCGCAAACGGTTCACCCCGTCCGAGCGCCCCAACGAAGTCAGGCAGCTCGAGGAAGTGCAATTGGGGCTGCAGGCGGGAACCGTGCCGATGACCGATGTCTGGGGCCCCCCGGTGTTCGAGGAACTTTACTCTCTGTCTGACGACCCTCGCGAAACCAAAAACGTGCTGGAAGAACAGGCCGCGATGCGCGAAAAGCTGCGCGCCATACTCGAAAAACATGAGAAGACCTGCCGCGAACGGGGCATCGCGACGCCGCCCCGGCAGGAGGTTCCCGCGCTCAGCCAGGAGGAACTGGATCTGCTTCACTGCATGGGCTATTTCTGAGGACGTCAGGCGACACGCGCGCGGCCCTTCACCGCTGTTCGAGCCAGCAGCGCTCCCGCACGCCAAGTTCTATCACGAGACGGTCCGCGGTTATGGAAACATCGGCGCCGGTGAAACGGTTTCGCCA
>JAAYAQ010000014.1 GCA_012719295.1 Candidatus Hydrogenedentota bacterium
CCATGAGCCCGGCAGGGGGGCACTGAAGACCGGGGCTTAGCCCGCCCCGACCAGGCGTTTCAGCGCTTCGGCGTAATAACAGAAATTCGCCCAGGAAACATCATCCGGCACCGAGTGGTCGAGGTCAGGAATGTACCGCCCCGCGGCCACGGCGGGCCGGATCCGTTCGAGTTCGGCGTCGATGGCCTCAGGCCCCTGCGCGAGCGCGCGTTTGTCAATGCCTCCCATCATGGCCAGGCCGGGGTATTTTGCCCGCATGGCGTTCACATCACATCCCGCGGCCACCTCCAGCGGCCACAGGAAATTCACCCCGGCAGCCCGCATCGGGGGAATGATCAGGTCCGGCTGGCCGTCCGTATCCACCGAAAACACCCGAATGTCATGTTCCCGAGCAAACCGCGCGATCCGGCGGTAGCACGGCCCCATGAATTCCTCCCACTGCCGCGGCGAAATCAACGGCCCGTTCCGTCCGCAGAGGTCTTCCCACAGGTGAATCACATCGATTCGGACCAGCCGGACCATCTTGTCGAAAACGGTCAGATACAACGACGTCAGGTGGTCCATGATCTCATGCACCCAATCGGGATCCGTGCAGAACGCGACCAGGCACTCTTCGTCGCCCAGCAGCCACCGCAACCCGCCGTAGAGCCCCACATCCGGAAACTCGCCCATCTGAATCGGGAACCCCAGTTCCGGCCATACCGCCAGCGCGTCGCGCCACGGGCCCTCGAGGCGGCCGCCGTCGTCCGGATTCAGCCGTTCCTCTTTGTACTGTTCCCAGTCGCACCGGGTCTTGACGGGAAAGTCGATGAACTCCGGCATGGATTCCCGGTGTTTGAAGGCCCGCCGCGTGACGCCCCAGGGATCTACGAAAACGCGGTATTCCCCGGTCTCTTCGAGCGTCTTCTCCTCAAAGGCGGGATACGGCCCGAAAGACCCGGGCACCGGCACGGGCGGCGTCTCCGGCTCGAACAGCAACCGGGGCTCGCCCAGCAAGCCGAAATCCGCGCCCTCGCGTTTCCAGCGCTCCAGGGTCGTCCCCCACGGCCCCCAACGCAGCCAGTACGGGGGCCGGTCCACCGGCTCCCCAAGCACGCACGCCAGAAACCGCTCGCGGTCGGTCACGCCCGCCACCCTTCCGCGCAGGCGTCAGGCCTGCGGGCTGTCCTTCCCCTTCGGCCGGTACATGTGCACGCTCTGCCCGAAAATCATGTCGGCCGATTCCATCACGGTCTCGCTCAATGTAGGATGCGGGTGGATGCTCAGCCCGATGTCCTCGGCCGTCGCGCCCATCTCGATCGCCAGCACCCCCTGGGAGATCAGCTCGCCCGCGCCCGTGCCCACGATCCCGACGCCGAGCACCTGGTCCGTGTCGGGATCCGTGATGAGCTTCGTCAGGCCGTCCGGCCGGCTCAGCGTGGTCGCGCGCCCCGAGGCGCCCCACGGAAACCGCGCCACCTTCACCGGACGCCCCTCGTTCCGGGCCTGCGTCTCCGTGATGCCGCACCACGCCAGCTCGGGATCCGTGAATACCACCGCGGGAATCGCGCGCGGCTCAAACACCGCGTTGTGTCCTGCAATGACCTCCGCCGCCACGCGCCCTTCGTGCGACGCCTTGTGCGCCAGCATCGGGTTGCCCGCAAGGTCGCCGATCGCGAAGATCGACGGGACGTTCGTCCGCCGCTGCGCATCCACCTTCACAAATCCCCGCTCGTCCAGCTCGACCTCGGTGGTATTGAGGCCCAGCCCGCTCGAATTGGGCGTCCGGCCCACGCACGTCAGCACCTTCTCGAAGGTCTCCTCGAATACCTTCCCTTCCCCGCTCTTGAATGTCACCCGCAGGCCGTTCTTGACCTCTTTGACCTTCTCCACGCGCGTATTGAACAGCTTCTTGTGAAACAGCCCGCCCACGCGTTCGGCGAGGATCTTCCGCAGGTCCTCGTCCACCCCGGGAAGAAACGACGGGGTCATCTCGACCAGCGTCACCCGCGAACCCAGCGTCGCATACACACTGCCCAGTTCCAGGCCGATGTAGCCGCCCCCGACCACCAGGAGCGTCTTCGGCACCTCCTCGATCTCCAGCGCGGCCGTCGAATTCATCATTCGCGGCGATTCAATCAGCAGACTCGGAACCGACGTCGGCCGCGAACCCGCCGCCAGAATCGACTGCTCGCATTCGATGAGCTGTTCCTCGCCGGTGTCTGCCGTCACCCGCAGCGTGGTGGCGCCCTGGTAAGCGGCCCGGCCCCGCAGAAACCGGATTTTGCGCGCTTTCGTGAGCTGGCCAAGCCCGCCCGTCAGCTTCTCGACCACGGCGTTCTTCTGCGCGCGCATCCTGTCGAGCTCGATCCGCGGTTTCTCGAAATAGATGCCCCACTCCGCCGCCTCTTCGGCGTCTTTCAACACCTTCGCGCAATGCAGCAGCGCCTTCGACGGAATGCAGCCCCGGTACAGGCAGACCCCGCCCGGGTTCTTTTCCAGATCAATCAGCGTCACCTCCAGGCCAAGGTCAGCGGCGGCAAACGCGGCGGCATATCCGCCCGGCCCGCCGCCTATCACGGCCACCTGGGTCTTCAGCGGTTTACTCATGGTTTCCATCCTGGTGTTGTACGGTCCGAGTCACGACGCCGCACGCTAGACCTTCCGCGCGTAGCCCTGAAACGCGTCCCAATAGCCCCGGAGATCGCCGAAATCCGGCGCCGCGACCGGGGTCGTCTCGATCTCGAACTCCCCGCCCATGCTTTTCAGATCCTTCCCGTCGGCCAGCATCCATGCCGTGAGCGCCGCTCCGAACGCCGTGCCTTCCGCCTGGCTGGTCAGCGCGATGGTGTAATCCGGGCACAAGGCCGCCAGCAGTTCGCAATACCGTGTGTTGTGCGCAAACCCGCCCTCGATGAACACCGACGCGCCCTTCTCGCCCCCGCACCGTTCCAGAAGCTGCCGCGTCGCCAGCGCCAGGCTCAGGTTCAACGCCGCGTAATAGGCCTGCCCCAGCGCCGTATACGGCGCGCCGCCCGCGGCCTCCAACTCGGCATACAGCCGTTCCGCGCCGTCCACGACCACCTTCGCGGGCGCCCCCGGGAACGCGCTCGCCGCCGGCATCACCCCCGGCACGATGAATATGCGCCGCTCGGCGATCACCCGTGTGACGTCCTCCACCGAGCTCTCGTCGCCGGCCTCCGTCAACGCCCCAAACTTCTCGTATTCCATCCCGCCGGGGAAGATCACGGTTTTCACGGGGCGGTTGAACGCGTCCAGGTTGCAGAACACTTTCGCGTCGATCTCCGCCTCCGTCAGCAGCGGCGTCGGCGACTGGCTCATCAACACGCACCACGTGCCCGTCGAATTCAAGATGAAATGCGTGTGACCCTTCGCCAGGTACGGCAGAAAATTGGCGTTCGAATCGTGGATCCCCAGCGTGACCTGGCAGTCCTCCGGCAGGTTGCACCGCTTCGCCAGCTCGGGCTTCACCCGTCCCAGCGCGTCCCACGGGCTGCCCAGCGCGTCCGGGAACCGCGTGTGCGCCCCCATGCGGATCGCCACCGGGCTCCACGTTCCGTCGAAAAAGTTCCAGAGGTAACTGTGGTTCCCGAGATACGTCGGCTCCATCCCGAAATGGCCCGTCAGTTCATAGCCGAGATACGAATTGTAAAAGAGGATCGTCTTGACCCGGTCCCACACGTCCGGCATCCGGCTGAACACGTAAAACAGCGCTTTCCCGCAGTTGGCAAAGCCCACGTTGGGTGTGCAGGTGTCGTAATGGAGCGCCTTGGGATCGCCGAACGTATCGTAGAATTCCTGCTCGACCTCGGCGCCCTTCTCGCTGGTGTACGAAATCACGGGATACGCCAGCTTCCCGTCCTCGTCCAGGAGCGCCAGCGTGGCCCCGTGCGTGCACACGGCGATGGCCCGGATATCGTACGTCGCGCCCAGCCCCGCGATCGCCTGCTCAAACCACGCCAGCAGTTCTTCCGTGGGCTCGGTCTCCAGGCCGTCCTGCATCCGCACCTCAAAACTCATGCGTTCTTCCGCCAACGGCTGGAACCGGCGGTCGTACAACCGGATCTTCTTGTTCGTCTTGCCCACGTCGAGTACGGCCACAGCGCGTGTTTTCACGGCACATCCTCCCCCTGAATCACAGACCTGTCGTTACACCGGTATCCGGTGAGCATAGCAAGTCGGGCATGGGAACGGCTAGTCAGTTCCCCGCCGCGCCAGATACGCCTGCGCGCGCAACAACCCGACGATGCTGAACACATCCTTGATCTCCCCCCGCTCCACCATCGCCACCGCGTCCCCCAGGGGCGCCCGCCGGATCTCGAGCACTTCCGTGCCTTCCGGAGACGCTTCGGTTGCCTCGAGGTCCTCCGCCAGGTACAACAGGCCCCGTTCCGCGGAGATGCAATTGCTGAAATGAATCTCGCCGCCCAGAGGCGTCCACGCCGCGGCACGCAACCCCGCCTCTTCCTGCAGCTCCCGCTGGATGCACGCCAGCGCCGCTTCGCCCGGTTCCGTACCTCCCTCCACAATCTCCCACGAGTACTCGCGGGTCGGGTACCGGTACTGTCCCACCAGGTACACCTCGCGTTCCGGCGTCAGCGCAACCACCCCCACGGCCACCCGGGTCTCGATGTAGCTGTAAATCCCGTCGGCGCCGTCCGGGCGCACCACCCGGTCCTCAATCACCCGCAGCCACGGGGTTTCGTATACCAGGCGGCTCGACCGGAGCTTCCACGGATTCCGCGTATGCACGCCCTCAGCCCTCGAGAAAAACCAGGAACGGGTTCTCGATGGCCTCGCACACCCACCGCAGAAACCGCGCGCCATCCGCGCCGTCGATCACCCGGTGATCGTACGACAGGCTCAGCGGCAGCATCGTCCGCGGCTGAAATTCCCCGCTGATGTAAACCGGTTCGATCGCGTTGCGCGACACCCCGAGGATCGCCACCTCCGGCTCGTTCACAATCGGCGTGAACCCCGTGCCGCCAATGCCTCCGAGGTTCGAGATCGTGAAACACCCGCCCTGCATCTCGTCCAGCGTCGTCTTCTTCGTCCGGGCGCGTTCCGCCAGCTGCGTCAGTTCCACGCACACCTGCGTCAGGTTCTTCGTGTCGACGTCGCGCAACACCGGCACCAGGAGACCCCGGTCGGTATCGACGGCGATCCCGATGTGACAATACTGTTTGTAGATGATCTCGTCGCGCGCGAAATCCAGCGTGCTGTTGAACTGCGGGAACTTCCGAAGCGCGGCCGCCGCCACCTTGGCCAGGATCGCCGTGACCGTGAGCTTCCCGCCCGCCGCCTCGACCTGTTTCGCATACCGTTTCCGCAGTTCCTCGAGCCCCGTCACGTCCGCCTTGTCGAATTGCGTCACGTGCGGAATCTGCGACCACGCATGTCCCAGGCGCTCCGCGGTCCGGCGCCGCACCGTGCTCATGGCGCGCCGTTCGACCGCCCCCCACCGCGCAAAATCGGGCAACGGAAGCTCCGTCGCAGCGCCCGCCGCCGGCCGTGGAGGGGCCACGCCGCCCGCGTCCACGTTCATCCGCCGCGCATAGGCCTTCACGTCCTCCGGAGTGATCCGGCCGCCCTTGCCCGTGCCCGGCACCTGGTTGACATCCACCCCGATTTCCCGCGCGAGCCGCCGTACGCTCGGCGACGCCGCCACCGCCGCCGCGCCCAGTTGCCGTCCGGCCGTTTCCGGCGGTTCCGCGGCTTCAGGCGCCGCGGCTTCGGTCTCGGCCGGCGCCTCCCTGGCCGCTTCCTTCTCCACAGCCGCCGGTTCGGGCGCCGCGGCCCGGGGCGCGGGCGCCGGAGCCGGCGCTGCCTTTTCGGGCTGCGTTGCTTCCGGCGCAGGCGGTTCGGGCGCTTTCGCCGCCGAGGGCGCCGCCGGTTTGGGTGCCGCGCCGCCCGCCTCAACCACCAGGACGACCGCCCCGACCTTGACGTCCTGCCCCTCTTTCACCCGGATTTCCTTGACCGTGCCACTCACGCTGGACGGCACCTCGAGCGCCGCCTTGTCGGTCTCCACTTCGATCACCGGCTGATCCTGCGCAATCGTGTCCCCCACCGATACCATCACGCTGGTGACCTTTCCGGATTCGATATTCTCGCCAAGCTCGGGGAGTCTGAATTCCGTAGCCATCGTTTTGTCCTTCTCGTAACTACCGCGATTTACTGCCCAATACCGCCAGAAAACCCGAGTACCGTGCCGCCGCGCATCATGCCCGCAGCGGGTCCAGCTTCTCGGGATTGATGTCGAGCTTCCGGATGGCCTTTTTCAGGACGTCGTCCTTCACCTTCCCCTCGCGGACCAGACCCGTCAGCGCCGCCAACGCGATGTACCGCGCGTCCACCTCGAAGAAATCGCGCAATGCCTCCCGCGACTCGCTCCGGCCAAACCCGTCCGTCCCCAGCGACAGCATCGTCTGCGGTACCCACCGCGACACGCCGTCCGCCAACAACTTGATGTAATCCGAGGCCGCCACCACCACGCCCGGCGCGCCCTTGAGGCACTGGGTCACCCAGGGCGTCATCGGTTTTTTGCCCGGGTTCAGCATGTTCCACCGGTCCGCGTCCAGCGCATCGCGCCGCAGTTCCTTATAACTGGTCACGCTCCACACGTCCGCCGCGACGCCGAAATCCCGCTCGAGGATCTCCTGGGCCTTCACGGCTTCATTCAGGAGCGCGCCGCTGCCCAGCAACTGCGCATGGAGTTTGCTCCCGTGCTTCTCCGACGCCTTGAATTGGTACATGCCCTTGAGAATCCCCTCGTTCGCGCCTTCCGGCATCGGCACCATCGGGTAATTCTCGTTCTCCACCGTCAGATAATAAAAGACGCTCTCCTGCGCCTCATACATCCGCCGGATCCCTTCCCGGATAATCACCGCCAGCTCATAGGCGTGCGCCGCGTCATACGCGAGCAGATTCGGCACGGGCTGCGCCAGAATATGGCTGTTCCCGTCCTGATGCTGCAGGCCTTCGCCGTTCAGCGTCGTCCGCCCCGCCGTGCCCCCGACCAGGAAGCCGCGCGTCCGCAGGTCCGCCGCCGCCCAGATGAGGTCGCCGATCCGCTGAAACCCGAACATCGAGTAGTAAATGAAAAACGGAATCATGTTGATGCCGTGCGTCGCGTACGCCGTGCCCGCGCTGATAAACGACGACATCGAGCCCGCTTCCGTAATGCCCTCCTCGAGAATCTGTCCGTCCTTCGCCTCCTTGTAGTACAACAGGCTCGCCGAGTCCACCGGCTCGTACAACTGGCCCGTGTGCGCGTAGATGCCGATCTCCCGGAACAGCGATTCCAGGCCGAATGTGCGCGCCTCGTCCGGCACGATCGGCACAATGTACCGGCCAAGCCGCTTGTCGCGAAGCAGTTTCGACAATATCCGCACCAACGCCATCGTCGTCGATACCGGGCGCCCGTCCGTCCCCTTGTAGAACTCCTCGAACAGGCTTTCCTCCGGCGGCGCCAGCGGCTCCACCTTCACTTCGCGGCACGGCAGGTAGCCCCCGAGATGCTCCCGCCGCTCATGGAGATACACCATCTCGGGACTGTCCTCCGGCGGCCGGTAGAACGGCGCCAGCGCCACGTCCTCGTCCGAAATTGGAATTCCGAACCGCGTCCGGAACTCCCGCAATTCGTCCTCGTTCAGTTTCTTCTGCTGATGGGTGATGTTCTTGCCTTCCCCGCTCTCACCCAGTCCATATCCCTTCACGGTCTTCGCCAGGATCACCGTCGGCGCACCCCGGTGGTTCACCGCCGCGTGATAGGCCGCATACACCTTCTGTGGGTCGTGGCCGCCCCGGTTGAGCCGCCGGATCTGCTCCTCCGTGTAGTTCTCCACCAGCTTCAGCAGCCGCGGGTCTTTCCCGAAGAAGCGTTCGCGAATGTACTCGCCCGATTCCACCACGTACTTCTGGTATTCCCCGTCGACCACCTCGCCCATCCGCTCCACCAGCAGCCCGTACTTGTCCTTCGCCAGCAGCGGATCCCAGTCCGAACCCCAGATCACCTTGATCACGTTCCAGCCCGAACCCCGGAAAATCGCCTCGAGTTCCTGGATGATCTTGCTGTTGCCACGCACCGGACCGTCGAGCCGCTGCAGATTGCAGTTGATCACGAACACCAGGTTGTCGAGCTTCTCACGCGACGCCAGCGAGATCGCCCCCAGCGTCTCCGGCTCATCGCATTCCCCGTCGCCCAGAAACGCCCACACCCGGCCCGTGTTCTCCTTCAGACCGCGATCCTCCAGGTACCGGTTGAACCGCGCCTGGTAGATGGCCATGATCGGCCCCAGCCCCATCGACACCGTCGGAAACTGCCAGAAGTTCGGCATCAGCCACGGATGCGGATACGACGACAGCCCCCCGCCCTCCGCCAGTTCCCGCCTGAAATTGTTCAGTTGCGACGCGCTCAACCGCCCTTCCAGAAACGCCCGCGCATACATCCCCGGCGCCGCGTGACCCTGAAAAAAGACCTGGTCGCCGCTCCGCCCCGGCGTATCCGGGCCGTGAAAGAAGTGATTAAACCCCACCTCATACAAGGTCGCCGCCGACGCAAACGTCGAGATGTGCCCCCCGATACCGGATTCCAGCCGGTTCGCGCGAACCACCATCGCCATCGCATTCCACCGGATCAGGCTCTTGATGCGCCGCTCGATCTCCCGCTTGCCCGGATACACCGGCTGGTGCTCGACATGAATCGTGTTGATGTACGGCGTATTCGCGCTGAACGGAAGCTTGATCCCCGCTTCCTCGGCCCGAATCTGAAGGTGCTGCAGCAAGTGCAGAACGCGCTCCGGCCCGCCGTTCTCAATCACAAAGTCCAGCGACTCGAGCCACTCCCGCGTTTCAATGTCCACTGTTTCGTTCGGCTGGTGTCCGCTCTGTATAGGTTCCATTACACCCTGCTTCCTCAAAAAGACGCTGCCTCACGGCATCCCAAAACCGTTTCGGTATCTCGCGTGCCCCTGAAACCACCGCGCGCCGCACGCCCGGCGCGTTCGCAACCACACGGGCGTCCCACGCACCGCCGCCCACGACGTGCCCGAGCCTCATCGCGTCATGATTGTAAGTCTATGTAACCCAACGATCAAAGTCCCGGCCAAATTCCCGCCGGCAGGCGCCGCTCCCCCGCCCATGCCCGCACGTTGCATCCCCCGCCCCGCATCCGTACGATCGGGCGCAACAACATGCGTACAAAGGAACCCACGACACCGCCTATGGCCACTGATCCCCAGCCCGGACCCGAAGCCCTCCGGCAACGCCGCATCGCCCTTGAACGCGAGCGTGAGGCCGTCATGGCCCGGCGCGCCCGCAAAGACCTGTACCACAACGGGCTGCTTTTCCCCGAATTCTGGCTCGAAAAACTCGTAAACCTCTCCGGACTCCGCGCCCGGGGGGAACAAAACGCCCGCAACTTCCAGTTCCGCGAGTTCGCCTTCGCCTTCGAAAACCTCCCCCCGGCCTTCGATGGATTCCGCATCCTCCACCTCAGCGACATGCATTTCCGCGACGAAGACCCCGCATTCGTCCAGGAACTCTGCGCATTCCTCGCGCCCATCGAGGCCGATTTCTGCGCATTCACCGGCGACTACCGCTATGCCTTCACCGGACCCTGCGAACATGTTTTCGACGGCATGCAGCGGCTCCTGCACACCCTCACGCCCCGCTGCGGCAGCGCCGCGGTCCTCGGCAATCACGACCTCGCCGCCTTCGTTCGCCCGTTCCGCGACATGGGGCTGCCTGTCCTCATGAACGAGCATTACGCCCTGGACCTGCGCGGCGACCGCGTCTGGGTCGCCGGCGTGGACGACCCCCACCGCTACCGCTGCGATGATCTCCCCCGCGCCACCCGCGGCATTCCTGAGGGTGGATTCACCATCCTGCTCGCCCACACCCCCGAGCTCGCTCGCATCGCTCCGGACTACGGCGTCGACCTCTACCTCTGCGGTCACACCCACGGCGGGCAGGTGTGCCTCCCCGGCGGCAAACCCATCCTCCTCAATGCGCGCGCTGCCCGGAAATACTGCGCCGGACTGTGGCAAAACGGCCGCACCCGCGGCTACACCACCGCCGGACTCGGCACCACCGACGTGCCCGTCCGGTTCCACTGTCCCCCCGAAGCCGCCCTCATCCGGCTCTGCCGCGCCCCCGCGAGAAAAACCCGGGACTGACGCGTGGCCGGGCGTGGATGCCCGCCGCGTCTTGTGTCCCCCGCGGGAACGCGTGGCCGG
>JAAYAQ010000106.1 GCA_012719295.1 Candidatus Hydrogenedentota bacterium
ACCTACTCGCTCATGCACGACGACCTGCCCAGCATGGACGACGACGATCTCCGGCGGGGCAAACCGACCGCCCACAAGGCCTTCGGCGAGGCGAACGCCATCCTGGCCGGCGACGCGCTGCTGACCATGGCGTTCGACGCCGCCGCGGAATCCGGCAGCGCGGCGGTGGTGCGCGAGCTGGCCCGGGCCGCGGGCGTCGCGGGCATGGTCGGCGGCCAGGTCATCGACCTCGAAAGCGAAAACAAGCAGCTCACCCTCGAACAGCTCCGCCGCGTTCATGCGTACAAGACCGGCGCGCTGATCCGGGTGTCCGTGCGCGCAGGGGCCATCCTGGGCGGCGCCAGCGACGACGCGCTGGACGCGCTTACCCGGTTCGGTGAAGCCATCGGGCTCGCGTTCCAGATTGCCGACGACATCCTCGATGTTGTGGGGGAGGAGGCCGCCCTCGGCAAACGGACCGGCAGCGACGCCAACAAACACAAGTCGACCTATCCGCAACTGGTGGGCCTGGAGCGCGCGCGCCAGCTGGCCGGCGAAGCGGTCGGCGAGGCCGTCGCCGCGCTCGCCGGGTTCGGCCCGGAGGCGGACGTGTTCCGCGCGCTGGCCCGGTTCATCATCGAGCGCGACAAATAGGCCCGCCGCACGCCCGCCCCTCACGCTCCGTCCTGTGCGGAGGCGCCGGGATAACTTTCGATTCGCCAATGGCTTACAGGCCTCCGCGGAATGTCCCGCGACCGTGCTCTGTTTTGTATTGATAGCGGGCGCGGAGCGCGCCCGGCGCGCCGTCCAACGGGAAGGAGGAGGTCTCGTGGCCAAGACCCATGCGGCCGGGCCGCAGCATACCAACCGGCTGATCGACGCCACCAGCCCGTATCTTCTGCAGCACGCCCACAATCCGGTGGACTGGTATCCCTGGGGCGACGAGGCGCTGGAAAAGGCCCGCAACGAGGACAAACCCATCTTTCTATCCGTCGGGTATTCCGCCTGCCACTGGTGCCACGTCATGGAGCGCGAATCGTTCGAGGACGAGGAGATCGCCGAGTTCCTCAATGAGTACTTTGTCGCGATCAAAGTGGACCGCGAGGAGCGGCCGGACATCGACCGCATCTACATGGCCGCCACACAGATCATGACCGGCAGCGGCGGCTGGCCCATGAGCGTGTTTCTCACGCCCGCCCTGAAACCGTTCTACGCGGGCACCTATTTCCCGCCGCGCACCCGGATGGGGCGCCCCGGTTTCCGGACCGTGCTCGAGTCGATTACCGGCGCGTGGCTGACCCGGCGCGAAGACGTGCTCGAAAGCGCGGAGAAGTTCACGGCCAACGTGCGCCAGAACGCCGAAGCGCACAGCGGCCCGCCCAACGCCCCCTCGCCCGCGCTCATCGCGGCGGCGGCCGCGGACTTGCTGCAGTCCTTCGACCCGGATCATGGCGGATTCGGCCCCGCGCCGAAGTTCCCGCCGCACGGGGCCATCGAGCTGCTGTTCCGGCGGTACCACGCGTCACAAGACGCCGGCGCCCGGGGCGCGGCCCTGCTCACCCTGCGGGCGATGGCCAACGGCGGCCTCTACGACCACCTGGGCGGCGGATTCCACCGGTACTCGGTCGATGAACGCTGGCTCGTGCCCCATTTCGAGAAGATGCTCTACGATAACGCCCAGCTGGCGCCGCTCTACCTGGCGGCCTACCAGATCACCCGCGACCCGTTCTACCGCCGCATCGCCGAGGAGACGTTTGACTACGTGCTCCGGGACCTGACCAGCCCGGGCGGCGGGTTCTATTCGTCCGAAGACGCTGACAGCGAAGGAGAGGAAGGCCGGTTCTATCTGTGGACCCACGGCGAGATTGTCGATGTGCTGGGAGACGCGGACGCCGCCCTGTTCAACGCCAGCTACAGCGTGCAACCCGAAGGCAATTTCGCGTCGCATGAGGAGTATCACGCCGGGCAGAACATCCTTCACGTCACCGTCGCACGGGATGCCCTCGCGCAGCGCCATGCGTTGTCCGTCAGGGCACTCGA
>JAAYAQ010000531.1 GCA_012719295.1 Candidatus Hydrogenedentota bacterium
AACATCCTGGTCATCTATGGGGATGACATCGGCGTGTTCAACATCAGCGCGTACAATATGGGAATGATGGGTTCCCGCACGCCGAACATTGACCGGATCGCCCAGGAGGGGGCCCTCTTCACAGACTATTACGGGCAACAGAGCTGTACGGCAGGCCGGGCCGCCTTCATCACCGGGCAGCATCCGTTCCGTACGGGACTGCTGAAGGTGGGGCTCCCGGGCGCGGCGCTCGGACTGCAGCCGCAGGATCCCACCATCGCCGATCTTCTCAAGAATCACGGCTACGTCACCGGCCAGTTTGGCAAGAACCATCTTGGGGACCGCAACGAGTTCTTGCCCTCGGTGCACGGGTTTGACGAGTTCTTCGGCAATCTATACCACCTCAACGCCGAGGAGGAGTCGGAAGACCCGCAATATCCCAAGGAGCCGGCGTTCATACAGCGTTTCGGGCCGCGCGGGGCGCTGAAAACAAAAGCGACCGACGTCGATGACCCCACGGTCGATCCGCGCTTCGGCAAAGTCGGCAAACAGAGCATCGAAGACACCGGGCCCGTCACGCGCAAGCGCATGGAGACCGTGGATGAGGAGTTTCTCGCCGGAACGCTCGATTTCATGGAGCGCGCAGTCAGCGAGAAGAAGCCGTTCTTCATCTGGCACAACTCGACCCGGATGCATGTATGGACCCGGCTTCAGCAAAAGTACCAGGACAAGACCGGCTACGGCCTCTACGCCGATGGGATGAACGAGCTCGACGACCACGTCGGCATTCTGCTCAAAAAGCTCGACGACCTCGGCATCGCCGACAACACCATCGTGATCTTCACGACCGATAACGGCCCCGAGAAGTTCTCGTGGCCGGATGGCGGGGCCTCACCCTTCCGGGGCGAGAAAGGAAGCACGTGGGAAGGCGGCATGCGGGTGCCGTGCCTCGTCCGGTGGCCGGGCGTGGTCAAGCCGGGCACGGTGATCAACGAGATCATGGCGCATGAAGATTGGGCGGTGACCCTCCTGGCCGCGGCCGGAGAACCCGACATCAAGGAAAAGTTGACCCAGGGCCACACCGCCAACGGCAAGCCGTTCAAGGTTCATCTCGACGGCTACGATCAGCGCGCGTTGCTGGCAGGCACGGGGCCCAGCGCAAGGAACGAGATCTTCTATTTCGACGACAGCGGCAACCTCAACGCCGTGCGCGTTCGGGATTGGAAAGCCCACTTTGCGCTCCCTGGCGACTGGCTCTCTGGCGGCCCGCCGCTTCCCCAGTGCTTTCCAAAGATTACGAACTTGCGAATGGATCCATTCGAGGATCATGTCCTTTTCGGCGAGGACAACTCGCCGATGGCCGCGCGGTGGATGGCGGACAAATTCTGGGCATTCGTGCCGATGCAGGCGGTCGTCGGCAAGTTTCTAGAAACGTTCCAGGAATTCCCGCAGCGGCAAAAATCGGCCAGCTTCAATATCGATCAGGTATTGCAGCAGCTTGAACAGGGCGCGGGCGCGGGCAAGTGAGCCGGCCCCTCAAGACGGGGTGAGATTGACAAGGCAGGCGGCAACACGCCGTGCGGTGCTGCTTCATCCCCGGCCGTGTCCGGAACGGCCCGGGGAAGCGGCAATCGTATCTGTGCGAAACCACCTTCACGGAGAAGAACGATGCGCAAGAGCAAGCGGGTGTGGCTATTGGCTGCCGTGGCATGGGCCGCGAGCACGTATGCCGCGGAGCCGTTGCTTTCATGGAACGACGGGGCCGCGAAGGAGTCGATTCTCAGGTTCGTCTCGCAGGTAACGCAGGAGGGCTCTCCCGGTTTTGTGCCTCCGGCTGAACGTATTGCGGTCTTCGACAACGATGGCGCGCTCTGGGCCGAGCAGCCGATCTATGTCCAGTTGCGCTTTGCGCTTGACCAGGTGAACCTGCTTGCGCCGGGACACCCCGAATGGAAGGACAAAGAACCGTTCGCTTCGCTGCTCAAAGGCGATCTAAAGGGCGCGATGGCCGGGGGCGAGCGCGGGCTGATGGAGATCATGATGGCCACCCATGCAGGCACGACCACCGAGGAGTTTGAAACGCGCGTAAAGGACTGGCTGGCCACGGCGAGACACCCGGAAACCGGCCTGCCTTACACGCAGATGGTCTATCAGCCGATGCTCGAACTGCTCGACTATCTCCGGACGCACGGGTTCAAGACGTTCATCGTCTCCGGCGGCGGCATCGAATTCATGAGGCCGTGGACGGAGGCGGTCTACGGCATCCCGCCTGAGCAAGTCATCGGCAGCAGCATCAAGACGCGTTTTGAGACGCGTGACGGCCATCCCGTGCTTACGCGCCTCCCCGAGATGAACTTCGTCGATGATAAGGAGGGAAAGCCGGTCGGCATTCATCAATACATCGGCCGGCGGCCGATCGCGGCATTCGGCAATTCCGACGGCGACCTCCAGATGCTGCAATGGACCGCGGCCCGCAACGGCCCGAGCTTCTGCCTCTATGTCCGCCACACCGACGCCGAGCGCGAATGGGCGTATGACCGCGAATCACGCATTGGACGCCTGGACAAAGGCCTCGACGAGGCCCTGGCTAAAGGCTGGACGATCGTCAGCATGAAGGACGACTGGAAGGTGATCTATCCGCCCCGGGAGCAATGAGGCATCACCATCGTAAACGGGATAACATGAGAACAGGACCGGCATAGCGCGGGGAGGGGGCTCAAAAGATGACGACATGGAAGCTTGTTGAGCATGCCGTGCTTATGGCCGGCATCGCGTGCAGCGCATGCGCCTATGCGGCGGCGCCCGGCGGGGCTGCGGACAATCCGGCGCCCACCGCGGAGGCCAATGAGGCGGGGGGCGGCGGGAGCGTCGCGCTGTCTCCTCCAGCGGCAGAGACTGCGCCCGAGGCGAATCCGGAAGCGTGGCGCCTCGAACTCGCCACCTACATCTGGTTGTCGAGCATTACCTCGACGACGGAAGCCGGCGGCAAGGAAATGACGACAACGACCAAATTCAAGGATATTCTGGATACGGTTGACTTCGCGGGGTTTACGCATTTTGAAGCTCAACGCGGGAAATGGGGCCTGTTTACGGAACTCGATTTTGTCAAGATCAGCGCCGCCAGCGATGTGCGGCTCAAGATGATGCCTTTGATCCGCGTCAATACCGCGGGGAGCTTGAAGGAAACCATGTTCGAACTCGGGGTCCTGCGGAGTTTCGACGGGGATCGCGTGGGATTCGATGCGCTTGCCGGCGCCCGGTACGTCCGTCTTGACGCCGACGCCCGGTTCGGACCGTTCGACAGCGGCATGACCAAGGACTGGGTCGATCCCATTGTCGGCGGCCGCCTGCGTTTCAAGTTCTCCGAGAAATGGGGGGCATCGATTCGCGGCGACGTGGGCGGGTTCGGCATAGGTTCGGAACTGACCACAAACGCCGCGCTGACGGTAGGCTACCAAATCTCGGAACGCTATTCGGTGGGCGTTGGCTATCGCTACCTGAGAATCGAAGACGATGCGGGTCGCATGGAGTTGACCAGCGAGACCTATGGCCCGGCGATCGGCATGGCCATTCGATTCTAAGGCACGTGGAACCGTGACCGCTGGCGCCGGCGAAGCCCAGCCGGCGCAGCGCTTCGGAACTCGCCGGGAGATGGCATGACGACGCGATGTGCGATTGCGAGTGTGGCCCTGGCCGCGTGGGCGGGCCTTGTTTTCGGCGCTGTGTCCGAGACCCAATCCCCGTCTCACACGTCCCCTCCGGGGGTGGAAACAGCGCCTGCCGGGGCGCCCGCGGGGCTGGCCGGTTCCGCCAGTTGCCGGGACTGCCATGAGACGTTCTACCAACTCTGGTCAACGTCGAATCACGGCCTTGCCATGCAGCCGTTTACCGCACAACTGGCCGCGGACAGGCTCACCCCGCTCGAGCAGGCGGTGGTTATCGGTCCCAACGAGTATTCCGTGGATCTTACGCCCGGCCAGCCCTGCGTCATCGAGAAACGGCCGGATGGCGAGGCGCGCTATCCCATCTTGCACGCCATGGGCGGCAAGAACGTCTACTATTTCCTGACGCTTCTCGAGAGAGGGATGCTCCAGACGCTCCCGCTCGCCTACGACGTGCGACAGAAGGCGTGGTTTGATATGGCCGCCAGCGGAATACGTCACATCGCCGGCGCTGGCGAGCGTCCCGTGGACTGGCGGGATCGTGCGTACACGTTCAACACCTCATGCTACGGTTGCCACGTGAGCCAATTGACGACCAACTACGACCCGGCCACCGATGGCTACCATACCGTATGGGCGGAACCGGGGATCAACTGCGAAACCTGCCACGGGCCCGCCGCGGAACACGACCGGCTCTTTCGGGAGACGCCGTCCGGCAAGCCGCCCGCGGCCCCCGGGATCATCAGCACCAGACCCTTTACCGTCCAGCAAACCAATGATCTGTGCCTGTCGTGCCACGCCAAGGCGTACGTCATCACGCCGTCATTCGGGCCCGGCGACCGGTATTTCGACCACTACGGGCTGGTCGCCCTCGAGGACCCCGATTTCTACCCCGATGGGCGGGACCTCGGCGAGAACTACACCGCCACCACGTGGCTGATCAGCCCATGCGTGGCGTCCGGTGAACTCGGCTGCATGCATTGCCACACGTCGAGCGGCCGGTACCGCTTCCAGGGAGCGGAGGCGAACAACGCGTGCGCGCCCTGCCACCAGGACAAGGTCGGCCAGCCCGCGGCGCATACCCGGCACGAGGCGGACAGTGCCGGCAACCGCTGCATTTCGTGCCACATGCCGCGCACCGAGTTCGCGCGAATGGTCAGGCATGACCATTCGATGGCGCCTCCCGCGCCGTCGGCCACCCAGGCTTTTGGCTCCCCCAACGCCTGCACCATCTGCCACAGCGACAAGGATGCGGCATGGGCAGACGCCCATGTGCGGGAGTGGCGTCCGCGCGACTATCAGGCTCCCCTCCTCGAGCGGGCGGGATGGGTCGCCGCCGCGCGCAAGGGCGACTGGGCGCGCCTGCCGGACATGCTCGCGTACCTGTCCCGCGACGACCGGAATCCGGTGTTCGCCGCCTCGTTGCTCCGGCTCATCCGGGGATGCCCGTCTTCCGAAAAATGGCCCGCGATCATCGCGGCCCTGGAAGACGATGCGCCGCTGGTGCGGTCAGCCGCCGCGGAGGCCCTGGACGGCTTCGTGACGGCCGCCTCGGTAGACGCCCTGATGAAGGCATGTCGCGACGAGTACCGCCTCGTCCGGATCCATGCAGCCGCAAGCCTTTCGTCCCTCCCCGCGGGCCAGCTTGAACAGGATGACCAGCTCGCCCTCCAGCAGGCATCGGCGGAATGGGTTGCTTCGATGAAGTCACGGCTCGACGACTACGCGTCTCATTACAACCTCGGCAATTACCATGCGGAACGCGGGGAAACGGAGCCAGCCATCGCAAGCTATGAAACTTCGTTGAGACTCAATCCCTCGTTTGTGTTGTCGCTGGTGAACGTGTCGCTGGCCTACAGCAGGCAGGGGCGCAACCCGGAGGCGGAAAATGCGCTGCGAAAAGCTCTGTCCATCGCGCCGCGGAGCGCCGCGGCACACTTCAACCTGGGGCTTCTGCTCGCGGAAACGGGCCGGCCCCGGGAGGCCGAAACCGAATTGCGAAAGAGCCTGGAGGCTGATCCCGCCCTCGCGGCAGCGGCGTACAACCTCGGCGTGCTGCTGATTCAACAGGAGGATCGTGAGGGGCTCGATTGGTGTCGCAGAGCGAGCGCGCTTCAACCCGACGATCCCAAGTACGGGTATACGCTCGCGTTCTATCAGCGCCACATGGGCGATAGCGACAGCGCGGTCCGGACGCTCGAGGAGATCGTGGCGCGCAGGAGCGCCACGCCCGACTCCTACGCGCTGCTCGCACAGATTCGAGCCGAGCAGGGCGACCTCGACAGGGCCGTTGCCGTATGCCGCCAGGCCGCGGAAAATGAACAGTTTGCACCGCAGGTTCGAGAGGCCTTCGCGCGCCGGGCTGACATACTGACATCAGGACCGTAAACCCCGGCGCCACACGCCAGTCCCGCCCGTGGCGAATCACAACCGGAACGGCTGCGCGGCAAACATCACGCCGGCGCTATCCAGACAGAACATCCTGTAACTCGTGCCAATCCTGCCGAAGAGCATTGCCGCCCCTGATCCAATTCGCCATGTTGCGGGCTTGATTGAACCAACGGCGGTCCACTTGGTATACCTTGAGTCCATCGATTCGCCTTTGCGATTCCAGAGCCGCCGCGTTCCCGGGGGTGGGTACCGCGGACAGGGGAGAGGTTACCGAGTGAACGGGCAATACAGCGAAATAGACAGTACATGCATCGCCGCAGGTCGCAGCCCGCGGCCGGTCAGAGCTTACGGGTTTGGCGCATTTCCGCGGCACAGACGTTCCGGGGGGCGCCCGTGAACGCCATCCATATCGTTCACCGGCTGCTGCAGTTCCTTCCGAAGGATGCGAGACGGGTCATCGAGACCATCGTATTGAGTCTGGTCGCGGGGGGGCTGGCCGTCTTCTTTCTCAAGGCCACCGACCTGCTGTTTCAGCATACCTACGGGCAACTGGTGCTGCGCTCCCGGTCCATGTTTGTCGCGGGCAGCCTGCTCGTCATCAGCGTGAGCTCCTTGCTGGTGTGCATCCTCCTGAAACGGAACCCCGACGCGGCGGGAAGCGGCATTCCGCAGTTGAAAGTCGGCTACTGGAAGGAATTGGGGTACGTCCCGCTGCGTCCTGTCCTCGTGAAGCTTACGGCCGGCATACTCAGCCTGGGCGGCGGCGCCAGCCTCGGACGCGAAGGCCCGACGCTGTACATGACCGGGGGCATCGCTTCGGCGCTGTCCGGGCTGTTCGGCAAGCCCAAGCGCGCGCGGCGCGACGGGCTCACCGTGGGCGTGGCGGCTGGCCTGGCAGCCGCATTCAATACGCCCCTGGCGGCCATCACCTTCGTTCTTGAGGAATTGGTGGGCGACTTGGGCAACCGCTACCTGGGCGCGGTGGTGCTGGCGTCGGTCACCGGGGCGCTGGTGGTGCAGGCCGCGATCGGCCCGCAGCCCGCATTCAACCTGCCGCTGCTGGAAATCACGACGTGGCAGCTCTATGTCCTGGTCCCGTTTGTAGCGCTGCTGGCGACGGGATGCGGCATCGCGCTCCACAAGGCGGCGCTGCGTATCCGGGGCGCCCTGATGCGGCTGCGGTGGAGATTCAAATGGTTGCTTCCGCTGGCGGGCGGCCTGCTTACCTGGTGCATCGGCATCGCCGCATTTTTATCGACGGGCAGAACCGGCATCTTCGGCCTCGGCTACACGGATCTGTCGGTGGCGCTCGATGAAGGGATTGCCTGGCGTCTCGCGGGCATTCTGACCATCGGCAAACTCGCGGCCACCATCCTCAGCTACGGGTTCGGCGGCTGCGGCGGGATCTTTTCGCCTACGCTGTTTATCGGGGGCATGTGCGGTTTCTTCGCGGCGGGCCTCTGCGGACCCTGGCTTTCGCTGACCCCCTCCGACCAGGTGATTCTGGCGGGAGTGGGCATGTGCACGTGCCTGTGCGCCGTGATCCGCGCGCCGTTGACCTCGATGCTGATTGTCTTCGAGATGACGCACCAGTTCTCGCTGGTCCCCCCGCTGATGCTGGGCGTGCTGATCTGCGAGGCCGTGGTGCGGCTTTCGGGCCGGGAGAATTTCTACACCTGCCTGCTGCTGCAGGATGGGCACGAGTTGATCAAGATCAATCCCCCGCGGGATCTCGAGAGCTGGCACCGCATCCGTGCGGGAGACCTCATCGGTTCCCGGGTGGTTGCGTTTGAATCGGATGCCGTAAAGGATGCCCGTCAGGTCCTCGAAGCCTGCCCGTTTCGCTGCTTTCCGGTGGAACAGGAGGGGACACTCATCGGCCTCGTGACGCGCGACGAACTCACGCTGTCGGTTGAGGAAAACCGGCCGCCCCGCATCGAACC
>JAAYAQ010000532.1 GCA_012719295.1 Candidatus Hydrogenedentota bacterium
GACCGGGGTTTCCGCATGCTCTCGAGCTGCTGGGCGCGCTGCACGAAGGCTTCGTACTTTTCTTTGCAGCTGTCGCTGCAGAATGTCCCGAACGCCGACTCGGCGATGTTGGCGCTGGTAATCGGCTGATTGCACTGTTTGCAGCGCATTCCCATGTCGATCCCCATGCGCTTGCCGGAACCTCCCATGACCGTATCCTCCCGGGTAGCTCTACAGCGCCTCGACGGCGTCGTCCAGCGCTTTGAGAGCGATTTCCTCTTGAATGCGCGACACAAACGCATCCAGCGGCATTGCGCCCAGGTCGCCTTTCCGGCGGTGCCGGACCGAGACCGCCCCCGACTCGCGTTCCCGGTCGCCCACGACGAGCATGTAGGGGACCTGCTGCGTCTGGGCGGCGCGGATCTTGTATTTCATCGTATCATCGCTCAGGTCGGCTTCCACGCGCAAGCCCGCCTCGAAGAGCCGGTCGCGGACCTGGCAGGCGTAGGCGTTCTGGCCGTCGGAAATGGGGATGACGACGCACTGGACGGGCGCCAGCCACGTCGGAAACGCGCCGCCGAAATGTTCGATCAACACGGCCAGAAACCGTTCGATCGCCCCGTAGATCACGCGGTGAATCACCGCGGGGCGGTGCAGGTTGCCGTCGGGTCCGACATAATCCAGGTCGAACTTCTCGGGCATGGCGAAATCGAGCTGGATGGTCGCGCACTGCCAGCTCCGTTTCAGGCAGTCGCGCACGTGGAAATCGATCTTGGGCCCATAAAACGCGCCGTCGCCCTCGTTCAGCTTGTAGGCAATGCCCTTGGTGTCGAGCGCATTGCGCAGCGCGCTGGTAGCGAGGTCCCACATCTCGTCCGTGCCGATGGATTTTTCGGGCCGGGTGCTCAGCTCGACCGCATACTCGAGCCCGAAGACCTTGTACACGGCGTCCACGAAATCGATGATGCCGATCACCTCGTCCTGGATCTGATCGGGCGTCATGAAGATGTGGGCGTCGTCCTGCGTGAACACGCGCACGCGGAACAGGCCGTGCAAGACCCCCGACTTCTCGTGCCGGTGGACCGTCCCCACCTCGGCGAGCCGCAACGGGAAATCGCGGTAGCTGTGCAGGGTGGCTTTGTAGATCAGCATGCCGCCGGGACAATTCATCGGTTTGACGGCGAAGTCCCGCTCGTCGATCTGGGTGAAATACATGTTTTCTTTGTAGTGGTCCCAGTGGCCGGACTGTTCCCACAGCTTGCGTTCGAGGATGATGGGCGTGCGCACCTCGCCGTACTGCCGTTTACGGTGTTCCTCGCGCCAGAACTCCATCAACTGGTTCAGCACGATCATGCCCTTGGCGTGGAAGAACGGGAACCCGGGCCCTTCGGGATGGAAACTGAACAGGTCGAGCTGTTTGCCCAGCTTGCGATGGTCGCGCCGCTCGGCTTCCGCCAAAAGTCTCAAGTGCTCGTCGAGTTCTTTCTGGCTCGGGAAGGCGGTCCCGTAGATGCGCTGCAGCATGGGCCGACGCTCGTCGCCTCGCCAGTAGGCGCCGGCCACGCTGAGCAGTTTGAACGCCTTGATCTTCCCCGTCGACGGCAGATGGGGTCCGCGGCAGAGGTCCACGAAATCGTCATGCCGGTAATACGTGATCGTACCGTCGTCGAGATCCCGGATCAGCTCCACCTTGTACGGGTTACCGGCGCGCTCGTAATGCGCCAGGGCCTCGTCCTTGCTCCATTCGCCCCGTTCGAAGGGGTAATCGGCCCGCACGGTCTTTTCCATCTCCGATTCGATGGCGGCGAAATCCTCCTCGGTCAGGGGCGGGTCGGCGTCGATGTCGTAGTAAAACCCGTCCTCGATGGGCGGCCCGATGGCCAGTTTCGCTTCCGGGCGCACCCGGAGAATGGCCGA
>JAAYAQ010000107.1 GCA_012719295.1 Candidatus Hydrogenedentota bacterium
CGCCATTCTGGAGCTTGCGCAGTCGCCACGGCAGCCGTTTCCCACCCCCTCCGGTGACAGGTTCCGGAGCGAGGGTTCGCGAAAAGAGCGTTATCTCTACCGGCTGACGCCAAACGCCCCTCCCCTGTACGCGTGACCTGAACCGGCAGGGTCGCTTCGCGCTCCGTACGTCTGATTCCCTGCCGGAGGAGTCGCGTCCATCATCGCTTCGCAACAGAAGGCCAAGACCATGACTCGCCAGGGGCGCGGTGTGGAGATGCCTTTCACTTTCGCCCGCGCCTTTGCCGATGAAGGAGTCCCGATCATGAGGAAAATCACGATTATCGCGACATCTCTGTTCTTCACGCTGGCAGCCGTTACCGCGCTTTGCGCCACCCTCGACGTCGCCGTCCAAATTGCGCCCATGAAACTGCTGCTCGGCGCCGATCAGGGCGGCTACGTCACCGTCCACGCGGCTATTGCCTACGGCCTGGTCGATACGGATTCGCTCACGCTCAACGGCGTGCCCGTTGACTACACCAAGAGCGACAACCGCGGCGAGCTCGTCGCCAAGTTCTCCGAAGTGGCCGTCAAAGACATCGTCGCGCCGCCATGTGCCGAGCTGGTGCTTTCCGGCATGACGATTGACGGCGAATCGTTCTCGGGCGCGGATGTTGTTCAGGTCGTTGACTGGCCGTCCCTGCCGTAAAGAACCCGGCGGGGTGACGGCCGGATGGACCGCCCGCCTGTAGGGGCGTCCGCGGCAGCCCTCTCCCCCGGAGGGGGCTGCCGCTTCGTAGCGTTGTACGCAAAGAGCGGTTTGGGAACGTCAGAATCTCTTGGTCTACTTCAACACGGTTGCGCCCATGATGCCGAAGATGACGTCGTTGGCCACGGCTTCGAACATCACTGAGGCGAGTTCCGCCCCGGGCCTCAGCGCGAACGGGACGAGATGGGCCTCGGTATCGACTTCAACGGGCTGCGTCAGATCGGGCACATCCGCGGAGCCGGCCGGGCCATGGCGGCCACCGAGGTTCTCGAATCCGTTCGCCGCACAATCATGGTACCGGCCGCACCAGGTGCCCCAGCAGTCCCCGATGGTGAAGGGATTGACCAGGCCGGTGGATTCCTCACCGCCGTCGACGTACCGCAGCGTGACGCGCACGTTGGGCACGTGGCTCTGCACGGGAAACGTGATGCCGCTGATCATCAGGTACAGGGTCTGGCCCGCCGCGTGCACGGGAAACGTCAGCTTCGCGGGGAACCCGCCGGTGAGCGTCACCACGCCGATGTTTGCGCCGTCTCTGACGGTCTGGAACGGAATGCCGTCATGGGTCCAGGCGACCCCGTCCGCGCCCACTTTGGCGCGCCACGCAGCGTCGCTGAGGGTTTCGATGCGGCCGCCGTGGTGGGTGTCCCGGAAGTGGTCTTTCCAGTAGCCGAAATTGATTTGGCTGGCGGGCATCTCCGGCGCGGGCGCGTGTGTCTGGACGTATTGCGGCGCCTCCACGACCGTCGAGTTGTACACCCCGGAGAGGTCCACCAGCGCCCAGCGCGCAAGGTCCTGGACGCCGGCATCCGGCGGCTGCCACACGCGGCCGGGCGCAGGCGGCGTTGCGGGGTCTATGCGGAGCCGGATGGGGAGCCACGTCGTCAGGGGCGGCTGGCCCGCCAGCACAAACAGCACGCCGGGCCCCGGCGCACCCGCGATTGTCCCGCGTAACGCACCGTCTTCGATGCGCCCGCCGCGGAGCAACCCCTGCGGGTCTTCCCAGGCTGAAATCGCAGCGTCCCCCGCCGCAACCTCGTGGTCCGCGCCTTCCACGACCACGGCACGCCCGGGAACCGGCACCGCGCGCGGGGTAAACGCAACCTCGACGCTTCCGCGCGCCGCGGGAGCGGTTTCGACGGCCACCCACGTGACCCCGCTGAACCCCGGCTCGAACGCAGGCGGTTCCTTCGGGGCGGGCATCACGCGCACATCGGAGACATCGCTTCCCGCGACGGGAAGGCGCCACCGCACGGCAGTCTCCACCGGCGACTCCCATGCCACGCGCATCCGGCCCTCTTCCCGTACCCAAGAATACGCAAAGTGTGGCGCGGCAATGGAGGCCTCGGCCCAGTCGTCGGGAAACCGCGGCGTGACATGCACGAGACCGTCCTGCCGCTTCGGACAGATGCCGAAGAGCCCCTCGACCACGGCGCGGCCCCACATGCTCGACGCATCCGCGAATTCGTCATTGGCGCGCTGGCGGCCATCGGTATGGCAATGGCAGGACAAGCCGCCCGGCGTGGGACCATTGAAGATGCCGCAGAGCGTCGCGCGCAACAACGCGCACGCCTCGTTGTTCCGCCCGGCGGCGAAATTCGTGAGGGCGTAGTTGAGTTCTTCGCCATAGGCCATCTCATACGTGCTGTGGGTATAGCTTCGTCCGCGGTTGGGGAACCAGTTGGAACTCCAGACCAGCACGCCCCCGCCCGGCGTGCGTTCGGTGCGGAGATGCGTGTCCGCCCATTCGAGCATCTGGTACGTCTGGAACAGGTCGGCCGCGCCGAACTCGGCGGAATGATAGAGCGTCGGGAGTTCGGGCTCCGGGTGCAGCAACCCGTGCCCGCGCGTGTCGCGATACTCCGCAAACACGCCCGGCCGTTTCATCCACAGCGTTTCCTGCATCGCCTGGAGCGTCCGCTCCGCGCGGGCCGCAAACGGCGCGGGGTCACGGCCCAGCCGGACCGCCAGATCCGCCATGAACCGGTTCGCGTTGAGCATGTACGCCGACGCCTGGGTGCATTGTCCCCCGATGTACCAGTGCGAATCGCTGATCCAGGTGTTGAGCGCACTTTCGTAGAGTCCCGCCTGTCCCGGTTGCAGGCGCCGGTCTTCCCACGCGAGGATCCCCTCGATCACGGGGAAGATCCGTTCCATCAGCTCCCGATCGTTGGTGTAATCGAAATACTGGCGGACATGGTCGAGGAACACCTCGTTCATGTTGTAAAACACGCCGGGGTCGTATTCGAGTATCGACGACAGCGCGCCCGCATCGGGCCCTTCGTTCACCAGGCCCAACGTCGTATGCGCCTCGATGTACTGCCGGATTCGATCGGTCCAGCCGTAACAGACCGGTCCGTACCCCGTGCGCCATCCAAGATACGCGAAGCGCCACGACCAGCCTCCGTGCACCGTGGCCAGGTCGCCCCAGGTCCCCTCAGTAGCGAAGGCCATCATCGGAACGGCCGCGTCGAGATAGGGGTCCGGTGTGCGCACGGTCACGCGCCCGGCAATCGAACGGTTGCGGTCCAGGGCGGCCCGCCAGGCGCGTTCCGGCTCCGCAATGTCCCCGGCAACGCCGCCGCCCATGCCCACCACAATGAACCCCTCCGGCGCGGCATCCGCAAGGGGCACCCGCTGAACCGCAAGCCGGTTGCGTTCTTCCCGGACACCTGTTGCGAACGCCAGGGTCGACGCCAGTTCGGCGGGCGATGCGGCAGACCGGTCCGGCTCTCCGAAACCTTCCCCGCCCTTCCAGGAACTGCCGCCCCGCACCACCGCCTCCCACTTTGGCAGTCGGCGCCAAACGCTGAACGCCTCGCGCGTCACCACATCGGACTCATCGAATGCGCGGCGCAACGCAAATCGGCCTTCGTCCCACGACACACGGTCCTTCAGACACTGTTCCGGCGCGAACGCGAATTCGGGCGCGGTCATGTTGTAGTTGGTGAAGTAGGCCGATGCGCCGCCATATCCCCACACCAGGGCGGCATCTTGTGGGGGGCGGATCACGCTCAGTTTCACGATCAGCCCCGCGGCATCGGCCAGCGGGATCGCCTCGAGCCGCGCCTCCGTTTCCGGATACGCTCCGTCGCGCAGCGTGTAGACCATGCGCCCATCGACGTACGCAATGTCGATATCGGACCACTGGTGGAACCACGTTCCCGTCGCGCCTTGCGTCATTCCGATGAACAGGTGGCCCAGCAATCCTCCGGCGGCGTGGAAATCGAACAGGAAACGCGGCTCGTTATAGGCAATCACGGCCGGCCGAAACGAGCTGCGCGGAATCTGCGCCAATTCGTCCGGCGTCCAGATCATTCCACGGTCGGCGGGTGGATACAGCGGCCGCCGGTGAAGCCGGTACTCGCCCTCCACCACGCCGATGGCCGAGCCCGGTTGCGGCCGGGGCGCCGCGGCATCGCTGCTGATCCGAATCTGCCATCCCCCGGGCGCCGGGGTGTAGCGGCCCACTTCCGGTTGCGCCGGCGCACCGGTCCCCGCACCCGTGGAGAAAAGACAGACGCCAATCAGAAGCCCGCAAGTTACCATGGCCCGACCCTCCTCACATGCGGTCCTCCGCCAGCTCGACCGTGGCAATCCCGTGCGCCGGCATATCGACGGTCACCGCACCGTCCTCGAGCGGAAGCGCGCCAAGGCGTGTCTCGACCGGGGTCGTTGCATAACTCTCCCTGAGCCGCAACCCGTCCGGGAGAGAGACCCGGAGAACACGCGGTCCCGCAACCCCATCGAAGTCCACCATGCGTACGAGAATTGCGTCCCGCGACTCGGCGCGTTTGAGACAACTGATCACCGCCGGCGCGCCTTCCAGAGACAGCAGCGGCCTCACGGCCTCCGGGGCGCCCTCTTTACCGCCCGGCAGAAACGGCAGCAGCGGGTAGAATGGCCGCCAGGCCAGCGCCGCGGCCTCGGACGCGCTCAGGTCCGGCCCGGCCGCCGCGAGGCGGTACCGGAACCGCAAGGTTCCCTCCTGCCCCGCGCGGAAATTCGTCGTCCAGCAATTGTTCATGACCAGCGAATAGATGTGGCCGCGGTCGAATCTCAGCCGGTCGGCCCAGCGGTACATGCTCAAGTCGCTGAACGACGCCAGGGGCGCGTCCAGGGGCGTCCAGAGGACGCTGTACTCGCCGGATCCGGCCACGGCCCAATGCTGGATCGAATAAAAATCGTAGCAGGAGAACGGAAGCTGATCGATGCCCGGACGCATCACCGCATCGGCGATTTCCACACGGAATTCGGGCGTTTCCACCCTGAACGGAAACGCAATGGCGATAGATTCCGGGTCAAGCACCTCTTCCTTCTCAAACACGTCCTCGACATCCAGCCAGTCGTCGAACAACCGGTAGGTCTGCACGATGCGCGGGCAGCCCGGCAGCGACGTCTCGAACGTCAGGCTCTGGTAGACGGGCCCGGTCTGGCATGCCACGAACCGGCATGGCCCCGAGGGGACCCGGTCAAACGCCACCGGCTGCTTCCGGTCGATGGCCTCGCGGCCGCCCTGGGGCATCTCGCGAACGGCCTGGTTCCCCGCCCACGCCGCGTCCGGGTCGAGCAGCTCGCGGTGGTTCCGTTTGTCGTAAAACGACGTCCACAGGCCCGTGTCCGGCGAGAAGGCGAGCCGGTATCGCTCGTTTTCGAGAAAGACCTCCCCGGCCGCGCCCGACACGGCCTCCTGCGCACCGTTCTCGAGACGGTACACGGCGCATCCGAACGCGGGCACGCCGTCCGCGAGAAAGTACAGGGTCTGAGTTTCCGCATCCCACTGGGCGGGGGCCACCCGGTCTGTGCGGATGTCCACGGCACGGCGTACGTCCTCCGATACCGCGAATCCTCCGGCGCGCGGCAACGCGACAATCCCCCGCCCCGCGATCCCCATGGTGTTCCACACCGCCACGCAGTTTCCCGGCGCGGCGGGCACGCATGCCGCGAGCAGAGCGAGCGCTTCGCTCTCGAGCGCGCCGGTCAACGCGGCGGCCTGTGTGGCCTGCCCGGCTTTCCATTCCCATTGCGCGCGGGTCCCCTCGCCGTGCGGGTCGCTGATGCTCTCGCTGGCGCCCCACGTGTGTTCGTCGAAATGAATCATGAAGTCGTATGCCTGCCGGATGCGCTCGTGCGGATACCGGGTTCCCGGCACATACAGCGTGGCAAGCGTCCACAGCGCCTCCACCGCGGTGAGCCGGTCGTGCGTCAGGCGCGCCAGACCGGTCTCGAGGGCCGTGCTGGCCGGGCCGTCCGCCCACCAGCTTGGAATATCCCCGGAAACGGCCGGCGCCGCGCTCCCGTATGTTGCCTCGAGCACGTCCAGAAACTCCCGGTTCGTGGCGATCACGACGCGCGGGAGCAGGTACGTCTCGTTCCAGGCGCGCGCGTTTGTGCTTGCGTCGAGATCCGGCGGCAGATTGTCGCCGCCCATCCGGAGCTGGATGTCCGTGACTCCGGTTCCGGTCGCTTCGTTTCGCCGGACAAGCCCGAGGAACTGGGCCTCATGCAGACCCGGCTCGCGGAAGAAATTTCCCTCGCGATAACTGTCTGTGTACCACACGAACAGGCGCTTGCCCGCGGGACCTTCCCAATAGAACGGCCGCGGCACCGCGCCGTCCCGGTACCACAAAAACTGGCCGCGAATCGAATTGGCGCGAAACGACGCGCGCGGCATTCCGGCCTCCACGAGCAGATCGGCCAGTACCCATGCATACCCGGGCACATCGTCGATCATCACCGTGTCGATGGTCACGCCGTAGCGTTGGCGAAAGTCTTCGGCGTGGTAGAGACAACGGATAGTCTCCTCGTGGCCCGTCAGTTCCGTCGGCATGTTGAGGTAATAACCGCAGATCTCGATGCGGCCCTCGCGCACGAGTCGCAGGAACGCGTCCATCCGGTCGGGATACCGTTTGCGGAACAGGTCGGCGAGACTGGTCACCTCAACCGTCCACCGGTAGCGGCTCTCCTCGGACCAGTCCGCGGTTTCCTCACAGAACCGGATGGCGTCGTTCATCTCGCGCGTCAGGCGCTCAATCACTTTCGGCTGCGGTTCCGTATAGCCGATGTCGTAGTGCGTGTGCGGCGTCATGTAGAACGTCCACGGGCGGGCAGGCGCGAGGGTGCAACGGGCGGTCAGATGCTGGCCGGTTTCGGTGTCGAACCGCACGTCCAGCTCGACCGGTTCGCCCGGCTCGGGCACATACAAGGGCCAGCCGTCGGGAGTCGATTCGGCGGCGGTCACGGCGTGCGTTGATTCATGGCCCCCCGCCGAAACATGAAACACGCCGTTTACGGGAATAGGCTCCTTGTCGAGCATCGTGCGCGCCAGCACGCGCCGCATGCCGTTTTCCCGCAGCACGAACGGGACCGGCTCGAGTTCCAGGACCAGCCGTTCGTTCAGACGCGCCCGCCAGGCGGCGCGCTCCGCATCGAGTTCCGCGCGCAGCGCGGCCAGTTCATCGCCCCAGGCCACGCGAACCGCCCGGAAATCCGCGTGCGTGCCGTCGTGCGCAATCAGGCCCACGCGTCCCGGCCGGGCATCGGCGTATGGCATTCGCACCTGCCAGCCGGGTTCGCTGTCCGTTGCGCGCCAGCACTTCGCCAGCACCATGTCGCCGATCGCGGCCGCTTTAAACCGGTACCATTCGTCCGGCTGAAGGCCGATGGCCTGTTCCGTGCGCTCGATCGTCAACGGCGCATTCTGCTCAAACGCGATGATCTCGAGCGCGTCCAGCCGGTCATAGTACCGGACGACCACCCGGGTGCGGTCGTCTTGAACGCGCAGCGTCAGGCCGAAATTGCGCCGTTGGGAATCGCCGCACCGCGCCTCCATCTCCATCAGCACGTCGCTCTGGGGCGCCAGATCCGCCAACCGGCCCGCATATTCCTCCCCGCCCCGCGTCGAGAACAGGCCGTCGGCGCATGACCAGTCGCCTTCCGCCTGAAACGCGGCCCAGTGCGAGGCGCCGTCCACAAACGCGTCTTCGAACCCGGCTGCCGCAACGGCGCTCAAACAGCCCAGGAACATCCCGGCGCTTACAACACGGCGCAGCAGATTCATGGCGTCACCTCGTTGTACCGTACGTTCAACACCCCGGAGGCCTGGGTACAGAGCGGCGCGCCATTGTAGCACCTGCGGCGCCTTCCGTCTTCCGCTTTCCCGCCGCGAATTGCTACAATGCCTTGGACACCGCGGTTCCGCGGGCATCGCGGCAGGGGATCATCCAATGAGCAGAGCCGTTCGATACAACTTCCGCTGGAACCGGCGCCAGCATATCCGCATGAGCGCCCGCTCGTTTGGTCCGGAGCGGTCGCTCTTCTTTGTCATGGAACCGTGGACGCCGCCCATCGTCAACCTGCACGGCAGCATCAGCTACTATGCTCCGCAGCGCATCGCCCGTGTCCGAAGACGCCTCCAGGGGGTCGACAAACGGGCCTACCTCCGGGACATTCTCGGCCGCATCCTCGACCCGCGCATGGACGACAGGGCGCGCGTGGCCCGGATCTGCGCGTTCGTGGCCGATGCTCTTTACTACAACCCGATTGAGCAGCCCCAGGAAGAGCATACCGGCCCCCTGCTGACGGACGCCGTGGAATTGCTCGAACTGCACGACGGACGCTGCGGCCAGGGCGTGCTCGTCACCCTGGCCCTGCTCGAACAGGCCGGCATTCCGTGCCGGCAACGCGATGTGTTCCATCATGTCACCTGCGAAGCCCGGTACGGCGGCCGGTGGCATCTGGCCGACGCGCTCATGTTCGGCGCCAACCAGCCCGAGCGCGACGGCGAGGTCCTCAACGTCGCGCAACTGCGCCGCGAACCGTATTTCGCCGACGCGTGGCCGTTGCGGCACTTCGCCTATACTCCCGAGGAACTCCTCTCCCACGACGGCTACCGTATCCTCGGCTACGCGTTCGGCGACTGGGGCACCCTCGCTTACTACAGTTGGTACATGGGCGGCGAAGAAGATTACCCGCCCACCATGCCCTGCGTGCTCCCCCCGGAACGCCTGGCCGCGGGCAAGGTGCGCCTGCACTGGAGCCGGTCGGGAAAACGGGACGGGGGGCGCGTCCGATACCGCGCCGCCGTCTACCTCGACCGCGAACGCACCCGGCGCGTCTTTTTTAAGGAGACCGGCAACACGTCGGTCGTATGGCGTGTGCCCGAGATGAACCGCATGTATTTTGTCGGCGTTGCCGCGATTGACGACCATGTCCTGAAGAATCCGGACACGTGGTATCCGGAGGCGGTGACCAATTTCGTGCTCGTGCCGAAAGGCCAGTACGGCTGGTACGGCGTGCTGTAACGGAACGGGCCGCGCCCCGGGGAGCGGAGGCCGGATTACGCCCCGGGTTGTGCCGCGCCCCCTTTTCGCCGCTGCAGGTCTTCCGTGATGGCGTTCATGCGTTCGCGCGACAGGTCGTACCGGAAGAGCACGAGAAGCGCGATGAACGCCGCGGCGCACGCAGGCGCGGCATAGAGCACGCGCATCCGCCACAGGGTCTCGGCGCTCTGCACCGCGTCCGGGCCTTCCTGATACTGCACCACGTATTTCAGCGCGAAACCCGTCCAGAAAATCGATGCCGCGTTGTACAGTTTGGTGAGAAAGCTGTTGGCGCCGTAGAACATCCCCTCATTGGCCCCGCCGCGTTGCCATTCACTGTGGGTTGCGATGTCCGCGAGCATCGAGGTGGGAAACACGTAGGCCGCGCAGTAGAAAAACGCCTGCAAGAGGCAATACACGATCAGCAACGGAAACGATTTCGGCGCGAACAGAAAATAACTGGAACCGTAGACCAGTCCGATGCCCACAATGCCCAGCGACAGGCAGGTCCGTTTTTCGAGACGTTTGCCCAGCGCGTTCCAGACGGGGAGAAACAGCACCCCGCAGCCGATCGCGAAGAAAATGTACAGGAAGAAGGCATCCCGCAATGGGCTGAGCGGCCCCACCAGTACGCGTTGGGCAAATGGCGTGTTCCAGGTCCGTCCAAACCAGTCGTCGAGCAGAAACGTATACATCCAGAGCCCCGCGAGAATGCCCGCCTGGTACACAAACACGGCCAGAAAGAGGATGATGAAATACCGATCGCCGAAGGCATAGCCGAGCGCGCGAAAGATACCGTTGACGTGCCGGACCAGGGCGGCCCGCAGGGAGGGCACTGTCCCCCCGGCCCGCCGGCCCTCCTCCAGCGTCAATCGCTGCCCCGGTGATAGCGGCGGTTCGCGCACCAGGACCGCAAAAAGCCAGTAGCACACGATCATGACCGCGGAAGAATAGAGCGCGAATTCCTGGAATCCCGCGATCTCGTTGCCCCGCCACGAACTGTACCAGCGGATGCAGCCGCCCCAGATGTTGCCGAGATACGCCCCCGCCTGCATCCAGGATGCCAGCGCCGTGCGCGCCGAATACCCCGTGGCGATCTCGGGAACCAGCGCCGTAAAGGGAATGCCTGTCATCGTGAGACCAATCGAAAACACCACCTGCATGACGATCAAATAGACGTAGAATTGGGCGTGCGTGAGCCCGGCCGGCGCAAACCACATCCCGATGACCCCCGCCGCGTACACCAGCGAGCCGAGCGCGATGTAGGGCATGCGCCGCCCGAACCGCCCCGGGGTGCGGTCCGAGATGTAGCCCATGAGCGGATCCAGGAACGCGTCAAGCGCGATCGAGACGCCGCGCACATTGCCGACGATGACCGGGTCGTACCCCAGGAACTTTGTAAAGTATAATTGCAGTTGCGCCAGCACGGTCGTGGGCCCGGCGCCCCCGAACATGCCCAGCCCGAATAAGATGCCATGGAACTTGGACAGCCCGTTTGAGGTCATCGAGGTCTCCCCTCGACCCGGATTATAGGAAAAGCATCGTGACAAGCGGAAGCGTGTTCAGCGCAGCCCGGCTCAGCATCCTGGCCCTGTTCGTGACCGCCGCCGGGGCCCATGCGGAGGGGCGCGTGGTGGAAATCGCGCGCGGGCACTCGTGGGTAAGTCCCTACTGGGGCTACAGTTCTCCCAAGATTGTCAGCGACGGAACCGCCTGGTATACCGCGGGCCTGTGGGGCGCTGACCCGGATTCCTCGTATGGCGTGCTTTACAAATGCGACGGCGCAGCCTGGCACGAAGGGGCGCATCTCTCGAACATCTATCAGCCCGTCACATTGGCCCTGGATACACAAGGCCGCCTGCTCGCCGCGTATACGGAACAGCTCCAGCCGGTCCGCATCTACCGTTCACAGGCCCGCGGCAACATCCACGACCTCGAACGTCTCCCCAGCCCGCCGGACATGAAGAACGCGTACTACATCGGCATCGCCATCCGCGAGGATGTCCTCTACCTCGCCTATCTCGTCACGCCGGAGTATTCGATGTTTCTCGCCACCCTGAATCTGGCGTCGCTCGAATGGACGCCCAGCCGGCTGGTATGCCCGGGACAAATCGAGCGCAAGCCCAAGACCGCCTGGACCTATCCCATCCTGTACCCGGCGGAAGACGGGCTGCATCTCGTCGCGTCCAACGCCCCCGACGGCGGCGAGGGCAACACATACAATCAGGTCTGGTACCTGTTCTACCCTCACGGCGCGCACGAGCCGTCAATCCGTGAGCTTGTGGCCGAAACGCCCATGGGCCACCTGTCCTATGCCCTGGATTTTGCCATCGACGCCGACGGCACGCGGCACACCCTGTTCCTCTGGAACCAGCGCAAGTATGGAGACCCCCTCCCCCCGGACAGCCC
>JAAYAQ010000533.1 GCA_012719295.1 Candidatus Hydrogenedentota bacterium
GCCACGTATTCACGTTTTTCCTCGTCGCCGTGCCGGAGGATGATCTCCGCCCGGACCTCGCCCGGGAACCATGGGCTGGGCAGGATGAGCGTGCCGCCGGTGCCTTCCAGGACCGCCCGCATGCGGGTGTGGGTCTCAAAGCTGCATTCGAAATAGGCCAGCAGGCTGTTGGGGAATTCGAGGCAGGCGATGGTCGTCTTGTCGACGGCGCCCTGGCGGACGAAGGCGGTGGCGCACGCGGGTTCACACCGGGCCATCATGCGCGAGAAATTCACGCAGTAGCAGCCCACATCCATCAGGGCGCCTCCGGCCAGCTCCGGTTTCATGCGGATGTTCTCCGGATCGTTCAGTGGAAAGGAGAAGGTGCTGCGAATGGTGACGAGCTCGCCGATCGCTCCCTGGTCGACCAGTTCCCGTACGCGATCGTAGACGGGATGGTAGCGGTACATGAAGGCCTCGGCGACGGGGAGCTGTTTCTTTCGTGCGGTCTTGACGATCTTGCGGGCCTCGTCCGCGTTGACCGCGAACGGTTTTTCGCACAAGACGGGCAACCCTGCGTCCAGCGCCTTGATGGTCCACTCCGCGTGCATGCTGTTGGGCAAGGGGTTGTAGATGGCGTCAACTTCGCCCGAGCTCAGCAATTCTTCGTACGAGCCGAAGGCCCGGGGAATGCCGTGTTCTTTGGCCCATTCGATCGCGCGGGATTTTTCCCGGCTCGCAACGGCCTGCATGCAACACGCGTTGCTCAGTCCAATGCCCTTGATCACGCTTTTGCCGATTCGGGCGGTGCTCAGAATGCCCCAGCGCAGGTTTGACATGACCCAACTCCCGCAGACCGTCGCCTGCCTCGGGCGCAGAAGCGGACGGGCTCATGAACCACCGGCAGTATAGTGCACGAACCGGGGCGGGACCGGTCTCGGGGTCCCGCCCCCGGAATACCGCTATTGGGCGATGTAGGCCTCTTTGATGTAGTCCATCTCGGGGAAATTGGGCTGCAGATAGGCGTTGCCCTGCTCCTGGATCATCATCTGGTTGGGCTTCTCGCCGTATTTGGCGGAGATGCTCTCGACGACGTTCATGCCGTCGATCACCTCACCGAACGCCGAGAACCCCTGGGGATCGAGTCCGGCGCTGTTGTCATTCAGGTTGATGAAGAGCTGCGTGGAACGCGAGTTTGGCATCGACGACTTGGCGAACGTGAGGGTACCCCTCCGGTTGCCCTGCTTGACCGCCTCGTCCTGGATGGTGGCATCGCGCCACTGGCCCATGAGCGCGGGGTCGCCGTTGATTCCGAACTGCACCACGAACCCCGGCAGGACGCGGAAGAACCGGGCTTCATTGAAAAAGCCCTGGACCACGAGGTTGTAGAACCGGTCCACGCCAATGGGCGCCCAGTCTCGATGGCATTCCACCACGAAATTGCCGTTGCTGCACACAAACTGGACCTTGAAGGTATCCGGGGCGGTCAGGGTCGCGTCCTTCGGCGCTTTGCCGCCGTTATAGCCCTCGGGGAGCGGAGCGCGTTCCAGCGGGGCCGTGCTCGCGGCGTTCTGTTCTTCTTTCATTTGTTCCCTTTCGGTTTGGTCCAGCTTGAGTTCGACTTCACGCGCGGCGAGCGCCCGTTCGGGGGTCATCCGGTTGGGCTGGCAGCCATTGATGGCCACAATGCAGGCGATACCGAGCGCTGCCACCACGCCAATTGAGAGCACCTTCTTCACGTTGTTGCCTCCCTGTCAGTTACTTCCCTGCCGCGGCCCCGGGCCTTCCGCACGCCAGACGGCTGCGGGCCCCGGGGCGCCGGTTGTATCATCAGTACACCAGGTCGCCGCCCGGAAACGAGCCCAGGACCTTCAGTTCCGTGCAGTAATGCGACAATTGCTGCAGCGCCGCTTTTACCGCGGGGTCTTCGCAATGGCCGACGAGGTCAATGAAGAAGACGTAATCCCACGCCTTGCGCCGCGAAGGCCGGGATTCAATGCGGGTCAGGTTGATTTTACCTTCCCGAAGCGGCGTCAGCAACTCGTACAGCGCCCCCGGCCGGTCCTTGATATAGCAGAGGATCGAGGTCTTGTCGTTCCCGGTCGGTTTGGCCAGTTGCCGCCCAATGACAAAGAAGCGGGTGAAATTCGCCGAAGCGTCTTCGATGCCGCGGACCAGGATGTTGAGGTTATAGGTTTCCGCGGCCAAATCGCTGGCGATGGCCGCGGCGCCGGGTTCGGCGGAGGCGATCCGCGCGGCCTCGGCCGTGCTCGACGTCTCCACCAGCTCCGCGTTGGGGAGGTTCGCCTTGAGCCAGTTGCGGCACTGGATAAACGGCTGCGATTTCGAATACACCTTCGTGACCTTGTCCAGGGGCGAATTGGACAGCAGGTTCTGGACGATGTGCAGCATGATCTCGTTGACGATTTTGACGTCCGACGTCAGGAACCGGTCGAGGGTGTCGCTGACGCCGCCGCCCATGGAGGTTTCGACGGGCACGACCCCGTAATCGACGCGGAACCGCTCAACCTCGGTGAAAATGTCGTCCACCGCCGCGACGGGATGGTAGGTGGCGTGCGTGCCGAAGATGCGCAGTGCGGCCTTGTGGCTGAAGGTATCGCGCGGCCCCAGGAAGGCCACGTCGACGGGTTTCTCAAGAGCGCGGACGGCGCTGATGATCTCGCGGTAGATGGCCTTGATCGCCGCCTCGGTGAGCGGACCCTGGTTTTCGCGCAGGAGCTTGTCGTACACGGCCCGTTCACGCTCGGGCACGTAGTACACGGCGTTGTTGGCCCGCTTGATGTCGCCGATCTCCAGGGCGCACCGGGCCCGTTCGTTGAGGCACCGGAGGATCTCCGTGTCCAGCGCGTCGATCCGTTTTCGCAGTTCGTCGAGGTTCACGGTTTTTTCCTTTCGAGAATCTCCAGCGGCGCGACGCTGACCATGAACTCGCGCGTGCGCCCGGTGTGAAACCGTATGCGCGCGCGCATTTTCGCTCCTGTGCCCTTAATGTACATCACCACGCCCGGGCCGAATTGGGCGTGCCGCACCTGGGTGCCCATCGTGAGCCGCGCCGGGTCGGCCGTCGGCGCGGCCGAGGGTTTCGGTTCGCCGCGTGTTGGCCCGGAACCCGCCGGCTCAACGCGTGCGAGCAGCGCTGCCGGGACCTCGTCCAGAAACCGCGAGGGCTCGCGCTGATACCGCGACCCGAACACGATCCGGGAACGTGCCAGCGACAACGTGAGCCGGTTCCGCGCGCGGGTCATCGCGACATAACAGAGCCGCCGCTCCTCCTCCACCTCGGTCTCCGACTCGAACGCGCTCGCGTGCGGCAGAAAGCCTTCCTCCAAACCTATCAAGTACACGTTGTCGAACTCAAGCCCCTTCGCGCTGTGGCAGGTCAGAAGCTTCACCGCCGGAGCGTTCGGGTCAAGTTGATCCACATCGCTCGCCAGGGCCAGCTCTTCGAGAAAGGTCTGCAGCCCGCTGCGTTTTTCCTCGTCGAACCGGACACAGGCCGCCACAAATTCATCGATGATTTCGAGTCCGGTACGGAAATCCCGCTCGTCGGCTCGCCTGACGTAATCCCGGTAGCCGATGTCCTTCAGGAGCAAATCCACCAGCTCGGCGAGGGGGGCGCTCTTTGCCTTTTCGGCGAGGCTGTCGACGACATGTACGAAGCGGCCCGCCCCTTCCCGCGCGCGAAGGGGGAGGGTCTGGTCATGTTCGATGTCGCGCAACACCGTGAACAGACGGCAGTCCCGCTCGGCGGCGTAGGCTTCGATGGTCTCGATGGTGTGCTCGCCGATCCCCCGGTTGGGCACGTTCAATACCCGCCGTACCGCCTGGTCGTCGTCGGGGTTCACCACCAGGCGAAGGTAGGCCAGGAGGTCCTTGACCTCTTTCCGTCCGAAGAACGACACCCCGCCGATGACCACGTAGGCCAGGCCTTTGCGCCGGAGGGCCTGCTCAATCAGCCGCGACTGGCCGTGGGTGCGAAACAGCACCGCGGTGTCACGCGGCGACAGGCCCGCCGTTGCGATGTCCTCGGCCACAAACCGGGCCTCGTCATCGGCATCCTCGGCCTCGTAGAGGCGCACGGGGCGGGTATCCTCGCGCGATGTGCGCAGCGTTTTGCCGAGGCGCTGGCTGTTGTTGGCCACCACGGCGTTGGCGACATTCAGGATGGTGCGCGTGCTGCGGTAATTCTCTTCCAGACGGTAGATCCGCGCACCGGGAAAATCGCTTTCAAAATCGAGGATGTTCCGGATGGTGGCTCCGCGCCACGCGTAGATGCTCTGATCCTCGTCGCCCACGACGAAGAGGTTGGCATGGTCGCGCACGAGTTCCCGCGCGATCACGTATTGCGCCCGGTTCGTGTCCTGGTATTCATCGACATGAACGTAAGCGAACCGGTTTCCGTACCGGGCGCGGACGTCGTCGTGGTCGTGAAACAATTGCGCCGTCAAAACAAGCAGATCATCGAAGTCCACGCCGTTGCTATGTGCGAGGGCGCGATGATACGCCTGCCACAACACCTGACAGGTCTCGTCCTCACGCGACGCCGTCTCCTCCCCGGGGGCCTTGAGATCCTGTTTTCGTACGCTGATCCACCGCAGGGCTTCCCGCGGAGACACGGGGGCATATTTGCCCGGCAGGTCCTTTACGAGGCGTTTCATGAGGGAGAGCTGGTCGCCGTCGTCAACCACGGTAAACTGCCGCGCTCGTCCCAGTTTTTCGCTCTCCCGGCGCAACACGTATAATCCGAACGAATGAAACGTGCCCAGCCATGCGCCCACCTGGCGCATCCCGAGCCGGTCGCTCAGCCGGGTGCGCATCTCTCCCGCGGCGCGGTTTGTGAACGTCATGGCCAGCAGATGGCGCGGATCCACGCCGCGCTCGTCCACAAGCCACGCCAGACGCTCGATGATCACGCGGGTCTTGCCGGAGCCAGCGCCCGCAAGCACCAGCGCGGGTCCGCCGGGATGGGTGACGGCGTTCTGTTGATCGGTATTAAGGGTTGCCATACTTCCTGTCATCGTATAATTCGCAGCTTGCTTAGTTCCGCTATATCCTTGATATATCGAGAGAACGGGCGTATTTGCCGGGATAATATTTGACGGTTCGCGCATACCATGTTATCATGAGATCGAGCAGTATGCTGTGCATTGTAACAGGGAGGTGCGACCCATGTACACGGGCAGAGGCTGGGGCTTCACGCTCATCGAACTCCTCGTCGTCATTGCCATTATCGGGATTCTTGCCGGCTTTCTGGCTGTGGGCTTGCCGCGGGCGCTTGAACTGGCCAAGATACGGGATGTCGAGACCGATTTCAATGGCATTCGCAACGCGCTGTCGGTATACAGCGCACAGCACGGAAGCTACCCGCCCGCATACGGGTACTATACCGGGTACAACAACGATGCGAATGCGCCGTTGTATTACCTGACGCCTTACATGGCCCGGATCGGCGAACTGACCAACGAAGACCTGTTTGACCGGTTCTCCACCACGGACGATGCCAACCAGAA
>JAAYAQ010000534.1 GCA_012719295.1 Candidatus Hydrogenedentota bacterium
CGACCCCCGACGGCCGCAGACGCGGCACCTACCTCTCCAACGGCGTGGCCGCCGTGGCCGGCATGGACCGCCGCGGCCCCACCGCGGCCGCGTGTTCCGTGGAGCATCTCGGGCTCGAAGTCATTCCCAACGGCGCGTCCCATACCCTGTCGCTGTCGCCGTCGCTCCTGCGCGACGACACCCAGCTCATGAAACTCGCGGCGTTTCTGCGCGGGTATGGCCGCCACGGCGGGTCCGCGCTCCAGCTCAACATGGTCGACGTCGACACCCTCCGCGCCGCCCAGAACGACCCGGAGACCTACCGCAACCTGCTCGTTCGGGTCACGGGCTACAACGCCTATTTCACCAATCTCGGCCGCGAAATGCAGGAAGAGATCATCGCGCGGGAAGCGCATCGCTTGTGAGGATTGCCGGAAGATCATGGCCGATACCCTGAACACGCCGCTTCGCACCGCACTGGATGGTCAGCTTACGCCCAAGTTTCTTGCGACACTGAACGCCAGCGGCGAACCCAACTGCGTCCCCGTGATCACCATCCTCCCCTACCACGACGGCACGCTCGTATTCGGCGAGTTTCTGATGCAGAAGACCCGCGCCAATCTCGGCGTCTGCGACACGGTGAGCGTGGCCGTCCTTGACGACACCTTCACGGGCTGGAGCATCAAGGGCCGGTTCCGCGGATTCGAGACCCGCGGCGAACGGCTCGACTTCGTCAATACCCTGCCCCTCCTGCGCTACAACGCCTACACCGGCGCCCGCGCGGCCGGCACGATCGAGATCATCGAGGTCTCGTCCGCCATCTCCATGAGCAGACACAGCGTGCTGAGCAGTTATCTCCGTGCGCGGGCCGTTGCGGCGTTCAGTTCCCGCAACGCCAGGCGCCCCTGCATGCCGTTGCAGGTCGCCGAGAAATTCCGCCGCATGGGGGCCGTCCGCGCCGCCGCCTGCCGCGACCGCGACGGCTTTCCCCGCGCATTTCCCCTCCTGGCCTGTGTCCCGGCGGGCAACAATCGATTGGTCCTGTGCGATCCCTTCACGAATGCCGGTCTCAACGGCGTAGCGCCCGGCGCCCGCATGGCCGTTGCCGTCATCACCCGTGAGCCCATCGCCTACCAGGTCAAAGGCGCCTACGCCGGGACCCGGGCCGGCGCGGCCCTCATCGAGCTCGACGCCTGTTACAGCGCCTCCCCGCCCCTCCCCGGCCAGCGGCTCGACTCCGCGGTATGAAAGCGCGCTCTGACCGTCATGGCGAATCGAGGGCGGCCTCGACGCAGTGCCTCCGGTGTCTTGGCGGCTTTGCGTGAGACGATTATCCGCGCCATTTTGTCTCACACCAAGGCATGGAGACGGTCTCGTGCCGAGCCGACGCCCGGCGATCCCGAAACCGCGAAAACCGGGCTTTGCACCAGTCGTCGTCCCCGCTGCGGCGTGTCCCGGATTGAATCTGTTTGACATGTCCCCCGCGCCCCGTAGACAATGCCTCTATTCCACCAATCGCCGAGGAGCACCGACATGAAAAAGCCCAACATCGCGATCATTTTGTACACCGTGCGCGAACCCGCCAAGCAGGACCTCGTGGGGACGCTGAAGCGGTTGCGTGACATCGGCTGGGAATACGTGCAATGGAGCGGCATGCCGCCCGTGTCCGCCGACGAAGCCCGCGCCGCGCTTGACGAAGCGGGTCTGCGCGCGGTGGCCGGCCATATCGACGCCACCGCGTTCGAGAAGGATTTCGAGGGACAGGTCGCGTTCTGGAAAACCGTCGGCGCCACCGACATCGCGCCCGGAGGCATGATGGCCGACTGCAAAGACACGCTCGAGGCCTGGCTCACTGGCTGCAAACGGCTTGACGCCCTCGGGGCCCGGTTGCGCGAACAAGGCATCCGCCTCTCCTACCACAACCACGCGTTCGAGCTCGAGAAGTTTGAAGGCGACCCGCGCTGCAAACTCGACATTCTGTACGAAGAGACCGCCCCTCAGAACCTCTATGCGGAACTCGATCTCGCCTGGGTGTATGCGGGGGGCGCGAATCCCGCCGAGTACCTCCGCAAATACGCGGGCCGCTGCCCGGTCATCCACTGCAAGGATCTCACCCGGCTCGAGGGGCAGAAGAGCCCCCACTTCATGCCCCTGGGACGCGGCGTGCTGGATTGGGACGCCACCCTGCCCGCCGCCAGGAAGGCGGGCGTCGAGTGGTTCGTATACGAACAGGACAGCTGCGACATCGACGTGTTCGAGTGCTGCAGAATCAGCTACGAATTCTTGAAAAGACGCGTTCCGGGCTGATCGGGACACCGCCCCCCGGGGCGGCCCTGCTGAAGCAGTCTGAAGAAAGGACGGGAGCCATGGCGATTCCGTTTGCGTTGCAGTTGTATACGGTTCGCGACCATCTCGAGAAGGATTTCCTGGCAACACTGAAGCAGGTCAAGGCGATTGGCTACGATTTCGTTGAGACGGCGGGGTTCGGCGGCAATACCGCGGCCGAGGCGCACGCGCTTATGGAATCCGCCGGCCTCAGCCCAGTTTCGGCCCACGTCGGCTATCCGGACGCAACCAGGCATCCTGAGACCGTTATAGATACCGCCCGGGCGCTCGGCGTGTCCTATGTCGCCACGGGCATCTTCTTCGAGGGGGGCGGCACGCGCGAAGACTGGGTGAGCGCGGGCAAGGCCCTTGACGCGGCGGGCGCGCAACTGCGCCAGGCCGGCATCCAGCTCTGTTACCACAACCACGCCCACGAATTCGTCCAGTTCGGCGGCGAGTACGCGTACGATCTGATGATGGCTGCGGCAAAACCGGCCAACCTGCAGGCCCAGATCGACACCTACTGGGTCAAAGACGCCGGGCTCGACCCCGTAGCGGTGATCCGGCAGTACGCAGGGCGCTGTCCGCTTCTCCACATCAAGGACATGAGCGCCGGCACGCCGCACACCTTCGCCGAGGTCGGAGCCGGCATCATCGACTGGCCGCCCGTGTTCGAAGCCGGCAAGGCCGCGGGCGCCACATGGTTCATCGTTGAGCAGGACACCTGCCCCGCCGATTCCCTCGACAGCGCCAGAATCAGCGCCGAGTACATGCGCCGGGCGGTGTGACCGCGTCCGGTTCCGCCAGGAAACCCGTGCATTCGCGGTAGGGATGGCCCTTGCGGGCCACCCCCCGCACAGATCCCGGCGAGCGGCATTACCGCACCGGGCTCCTGCCTTGGGTTATGACGTTTTCAGTCGCACGTGGGGATACGGGTGTGTGA
>JAAYAQ010000015.1 GCA_012719295.1 Candidatus Hydrogenedentota bacterium
CCGGTGACGCCGGTGCGTGCGTCGCCGAGATCGTTGCGGGCGGCCTCGGCGAGTTGGCGGAGGCGCTGGACGATGTCGGGATGGTCTTTGTGGACGGATTTTTGTTCGCCGGGGTCGATGTCGAGGTTGTAGAGGGCCTCGGGGAGGGGGGTGTCGAGGTTGGGGATGCGGCGGTAGAGGTCTTCGTCGCGCAGGGTGGTTTCGAGGCGGAGTTTCCACGGGCCGCTGCGGACGGCATGGAGTTCGTTGGCGAAATAGTAGTAGAAGGCTTCGCGGGGCGATTTCGCGCCGGGCTGGGTGAGCAGGGGCCAGATGTTCTTGCCGTCGAGGATGCGGTCCTGGGGCAGGGGTGCGCCGGCGAGGTGGGCGAAGGTGGGGAACACGTCCATGGTGGTGGCGATTTCGTCGGAGACGAGTCCGGCGGGGATGCGTCCGGGCCAGCGCACGATACAGGGGACGCGCATGCCGCCTTCGTAGGTGGTGCCTTTTCCGGCGCGCCAGGGGGTGGCGTTGCCGCCGTCTTCGCCTTTGATGTACCAGGGGCCGTTGTCGGAGGTGAAGAGCACGAGGGTGTCGTTGTCGAGCCCGAGTTCCCTGAGGGTGTCGAAGAGCCGGCCGGCGCCCCAGTCGATGGTTTCGATGACGTCGCCGTAGAGCCCGCCCGCGGACTTCCCGCGGAAGCGTTCGGAGGCGTGGAGCGGGGTGTGGGGCATATTGTGAGCGAGGTAGAGGAAGAAGGGCCGGTCTTGGTGGGTGCGGATGAACTCGACGGCTTCTTCGGTATAGCGTTCGGTGAGGGTCTCCTGATTGACGCCGGTTTCGATGGTCTCGGCGCCCCGGATGAGGTAGACGGGGGTCATGTCGTTGCTGTAGGGAAGGCCGAAATAGTAGTCAAAACCGTGGCTGGGCGGCAGGAACGGCGGGAGATGGCCGAGATGCCATTTGCCGATGCAGCCGGTGGCGTATCCAGCGTTCTTGAGGAGTTCGGCGAGGGTGATCTCGTCCGGGTGAAGTCCAAAGGGGGACGTCTGACGCATGACGTGGTGGGGCGGTGCGGTCAGATCGCCTTCGTGGCGGGGGATGGCGGCGAGTCCGATGCGCTGCGGATAACAGCCGGTCAACAGGGCCGCGCGCGACGGCGTGCACACGGGCGCGGCGGAATAAAAACTGGTGAGGCGCGCGCCTTCGGCGGCCATGCGGTCGAGGTTGGGCGTCTTGATGCGTTTCGAGCCGAAACAGCCGAGGTCGTTGTAGCCCTGGTCGTCCGTGAAGATGATGACGAAATTGGGCGGCCGCTGCGGGGTCTGGGCGCGGCCCGACCGGGCCCGGGAGACCGCCGCGAGCGCAGCGAGCGCGGTCGAACCGCGGTGGAGGAAATCGCGTCGGGACATGGCGTGGCTGCGCATGGTCGTCACCTCCCCGGTTTTTGAAAGGGGACACAATACTCAATTAGGTATAGCATGCGCCCGGGTCTGCCGGCCCGGGGCAGCACAAACAACGCAATTAAGTATTGTGTCCCCGAAACTCACTTTTCGGCGACGAGGCCGACGTCGATGCTCTGTCCGCCCTCGGTCTGGGTGCAGTGGACGGCGAAGAGGTTTGCGCCGGGCTTGAGCGCGGCGCGGGCTTCGCCGGAGAGGGGGATCTGTTCGTAGGCGCCGTTGTGGCCTTTGACGGTCGCGGCGAGGACGCCGTTAATGTAGATCTCGGCGTCTTCGTCGTGGAGAATCTCGAGGAAGCAGGGTCCCTGGGGGACGGTTTCGATAGTGAATTCGCGCCGGGCCCAGATGGCGGGCGTGAGCCACTCGGTGCGGACATTCGCGCCGGGGGTGTCTTTCTTGCCGAGGACGCCGGGGCCTTCTTTCCACGCGGCGTCGTCAACCCCGGGTTGTTCCCAGCCCTGTCCGGGGTCGTCGGTGGTGTAGCGCCAGGCCTGTCCGTCATCTCTGGAAGTCGGCGCGAGGGTGATCAGTTCGGGCGGGGGCAGGTAGACGGCGCTGTTGACGGTGTTGAGCCAGTCGACGCCGAGCTTGACGAGTTCGCGGTCGTAGGTCATGAGGCCGTTGACCTCGCCTTCGACGTCGGTGGTCTGGGTGTATACGGCGGCGGCCAGGCCGTCGTGAATGAGGTAGCGGAGCCTGCGGATAAGCTGTTCGTAGTGGCCCGCGAGGGCTTCACGGTCCTGGTAGGTGCGGTAACCCCAGTTGCGCTTGTCCCACCAGAGGTGGCCTTCGACGGGCCAGCCGAGTCCGCCGAATTCGCCGAGGACGGACGCGCGGTGGTCCTGGATGGGGAACATGTCGGGTCCGGGATAGCTGTGTTTGTCGTAGACATCGCTGCCGCCGCGGTCGGCCCAGCCGCTGGTCTGGTTGACGAGTCGGCTGGGGTCGAGCTGTTTGAGCCAGGCGGTGACTTCGTTGGTCTGGAACTGGCCCCAGCCTTCGTTGAACGGCACCCACATGATGATGGAGGGGTGGTTTCCGAAATCGCGGACCAGCTCGCCGAGTTCGCGGTAGTAGTTGTGGGCGGACTGGGCGGTGCGCTCGATGTCGGGGTCGTTGTGGCCGATGTAGGCGTCGCCGCTGGGCATGTCCTGCCAGACGAGGAGGCCGAGCCGGTCGCAGTGGTAATACCAGCGGAGGGGTTCGATCTTGACGTGTTTCCGGGCCATGTTGAATCCCATGGCGCGGGTGGTTTCGACGTCATACCGGAGGGCTTCGTCGGTGGGGGCGGTGTAGAGTCCGTCGGGCCACCATCCCTGGTCGAGGGGGCCCAGCTGGAAGAGGACCTGGTTGTTGAGGACGAGACGGTTGATGCCGCGGTCGTCTTTGGCGACGGCGATCTTGCGCATGCCGAAATAGCTCTGGACCTCATCGAGGGTCTGGCCGCCGCGCGTGAGGGATACGGTCAGGTTGTAGAGGAAGGGCGAATCGGGCGACCAGAGTTTGGCGTTTTCGATGGGGATCTCGAAGGGGGCGCCGGGTTGTCCGGCGCTGCCGGCGACGGGGGCGGCGCCGTCCAACGCCACGGCCACGATTTCGTCGCCGGGGGCGGCGCCGTCCACGGTGGCCGAGAGACGCAGCACGCCCTTATCGATGTCGGGGGTCAGGGCCAGATTCCGGATATGGGCGCGGGGAACGGGTTCGAGCCAGACCGACTGCCAGATGCCGGTGACGGCGGTGTACCAGATGCCCTGAGGTTCGAGGATCTGTTTGCCGCGGGGCTGGTAGCCCTTGTCAGAGGGGTCCCAGACCGCGACGACGAGTTCCTGGTCGCCTTGCGGGACCAGCGCGCCGGTGATGTCGAAATAGAACGGGTCGTATCCGCCCTGGTGGCGCCCGCAGAACGTGCCGTTCACGAAGACGGCACATTCCCAGTCGACCGCGTTGAAATGGAGAAGAAGCCGTTGTCCGTCGAGGTTTCCGGGGGCGGGGAAGGTGCGGCGGTACCAGAGGGTCTGGTCAGGCTGCACGGCCTTCTTGACGCCGGACAGGGCGGATTCGATGGCGAACGGCACCAGGATTTGGCCTTCCCAGGCAGCGGGTCTGGAATCGGCGGTGCTGGGGGTGATGGCATAGTCCCAGAGGCCGTTGAGGTTCTGCCACTGGTCGCGGGTCATCTGCGGTCGCGGGTATTCCGGCCAGACGTTGCCGGGCGAGACGTCTTTGGCCCACCGGGTCATGAGCTGGCCTTCGACGGGTTTCCATTGGGCCATGGCAATGCCTCCCAGGGTGATTGCGAAGATGAGTGTGATGGAGATGGTTCGGGTCGTGTTCATGATGCATTCTCCCCAACGTGATTTCCGATCGGACGGATTGCCTGTACGATAGCAAAAAAGTCGGGACAAGGGCCAGACAGCGGTGGCCGGGGGGCGTGGTCTGGCGCGGGAGCGCGGCGGATGGTAGGCTGGAGGGGGCCGGGACTGATCCGGTGATATGGAAGCGGCTGCGCCGGCAACCGGGGAGGAGGTGCGAAGATGCGAGGTCGATCGGCAATGGCGGGGGTGGCGCTCACTTCGGTGACGGCGCTGGTTCTGGCGTGCGGAGCGTACGCGGCGGAATGCGACGGGTTTCTGATCAACGACGGCCAGAGGCTGTTTCCGCTGGGGTTTTACGAGTTGCCGGAAAGCGACGAAGGGCTGAAGGCGATGGCGAATGCGGGGGTGAATCTGGTGCGGTGCCGGAACCGGGCCGATCTGGACCGGCTGCATGCGCTCGGGATGCAGGGGGTGATGCCGCTCCCGCTGGAGCAGGGGCCGACCGAGGAGTTTCGCGCCAGGGTGGCCGAGGTGGCGGACCATCCGGCGCTGGCGGTGTGGGAAGGACCCGACGAGGTGGTGTGGAACTACACGGCGTTCAGCGGACTGTTCCGCACGATGGGGGTGTATAAGACGCGGGAGGCGTGGTGGGAACAGGCGCCCGAGGCCAGGGCCTACGCGGCGGAACAGGCGGCGAAGCTCGTTCCGAACATGCGCGCGGCCGCGGCCGTGATTCGCGAACTCGACGCGCTGAAGCGGCCGGTGTGGATCAACGAGGCCAAAAACAGCGACGTGTATTATGTGCGGCAGTACCTGGACTTCGTGGACATCACGGGCTGCGACTACTACCCCGTGCACGAAGACCGGCGCAACATCGCGGAAATTGCGGGCGCGACGGAACGGTGGAACCAGATCGGGCGGGGCATGCCGGTGTACATGGTGTTGCAGGCGTTTTCGTGGCATGAGCTCGGGGAGTACTACGACGCGAAAAACGAGGCGTATCCGACATTCGATGAGTCGCGGTTCATGGCGTACGACGCGATCGTGCACGGCGCGGACGGGATTCTGTACTGGGGATCGAGTTTTCTGAAATCGGAGGCCTGCCGGGCATCGATCTATGCGTTGACAAAAGAACTGGCGGCGCTGCAGCCGTTTCTGACCGCGCCGGACGTGCCGGGCGTGCGGCTGAGCGTGATCGAAGACAAAAACCCCGACATGACGCCGCGGGTGGCCGGGCTGGCGCGCTGCGCGGGCGACGACTGGCTGGTCGTGCTGGTGAACGAAGACGACGTGCCCCATACGGCGGTCATTGTCGAAGGGCTCGAGGCGTTGAATGGACGGACGCTCTGCCAGTTGTATACGGAAGACGCGGCAGTCGTGGCGCGGGGAGAGCTAATCGCGCGCCTGCAGCCGAAAGCCGTGCAGGTGTATGTCACAAGCCGCGATTATGAGGCGTGCTGCGGTGACGCGCGCGCATTCGGCAGGTCGGCGGAAGGGGCGCAGTCCGGCGAGGCCGGGTGAGGAACGTCAGTAGCCCATTTTGCAGAGCAGTTCTTTCCCGTTCTCAATGGGGATGATGTCTCCGTTGAAATGGCCCTTGAAGTGCATCTCATTTCCGGTGAGGGTAGGGTGGAAGGGTGGAGAGGCGGGGATCGTCGACGGGGCCGCCGATGGTGAAGTGGTAGAGGGACTGAAACTGGCGGTCGCGGAGGCCCAGGACCTCGTGGACAAGGTCGTCGAAGAAACACCCGATGCCGGTGCCGCGCAGGCCGGCGGTTTCGGCCTCAAGGTAGAGGAGTTGGCCGAGCATGCCGGTTTCCTGGAAGAGGACGCGGTAGGCCCACGGGCCGGCGTGCTGGAGCGGGTGGTCGAATGCGGCGAGCATGGCCGTCGCGAATGC
>JAAYAQ010000535.1 GCA_012719295.1 Candidatus Hydrogenedentota bacterium
AATGAGTGAGGTCGCCATCGTGGGCATCATCCCGTCACGTTACGGCTCAACGCGCCTGCCCGGAAAAGCGCTCAAACCCATTCTCGGAAAGCCGATGATTCAGCGGGTGCATGAGCGCGTTTCCCTCGCGCGCGGTCTGGGGTGCGTGTATGTTGCGACGGACGACGAACGGATCGCCCGGGTGGTCGAGGGTTTTGGAGGCCGGGCGGTCATGACCTCGCCGAATCACCCCAGCGGCACGGACCGGCTGGCGGAGGCGGTGGGTTCGCTGCCGGCGGATATCGTGGTGAACATCCAGGGCGACCAGCCATTTGTCGACCCGCTCATGATCGAGGAGCTGGTCCAGCCGCTGCTGGACGATCCCTCGCTTCAGATGTCCACGCTGATGCATGCCCTCACGCGCGAGGAATCGATCACGGATCCGAGCGTGGTGAAGGTGGTGGTGGATCTCGCGGGGAATGCGCTGTATTTCTCGCGTTCGCTGATCCCGTACCCGCGCGAGAGCACGCCGCACGCGGTGTATGAGCACATTGGGCTCTATGCCTACCGTAAGGAATTCCTGATTGCGTTCACCCATCTCGCGCCAACGACGCTGGAGCAGGTCGAATCACTGGAACAATTGCGCGCATTGGAACACGGCTACCGGATCCGGACGGTCGAGACGAAGTGTGCCGATAACGAGTTCAGCGGGTTCAGTATTGACACCGCAAAAGACATTGAACATGCTGAAGCAATGCTGCGGGAACGCGGCTTGGAATAAGGGCTGTTTTCAAAGAGGGTTTCCGCCATGAACGTTGACTTGAACGAAGTGAAAGCGCTCAGAACCCAACTGGACCCCGCCATGCTGGAGCGGGTGGATGCCGCGGCGGAGCACGTGGTTGCCGCAAAGGAACGGGGCGGCCGGGTAGCCGTGGTCACGGGCAGCGGCCCGAACTTGCACGAGGGCGTGACGACACTCATCGCCGAACTCATGCGGCTCGGCGTGATCGATGCCGTTACCACCAGCTCGGCGGTGGTGGCGCACGAGATGGGGGGGACGCTCGACAAGGTCAAGCGGTTTCCCGGAGACGCCGTGGGCATCGCGCCGTCATTGCTGCCGCGGGGCGGTGAATTCGAGCTGACGATGATGGACGACGCGACGCTGGCGCAGATTGCCCGGCACATGCCCGTTGACATGGATTTGATCGAACGGATGCGAGGCGTTGAAGGCAAGACGATCATCAAGGCCGCGGGCAATCTGGGCTATCCCATGGGGCTCTGGCTGGAGCAGTTGTCCCGGGAGATCGGCGTGCTGGCGCGTTCCAGCGGCCTGTCGTTTGAGGAGGTTGCGGGACTTGGCGCCGACGAACGCACGATGATCGGGAGCGGGGCCCGCAAGGGGCTGCCGGTGCTGGTGACCATACCCCAGTTGGTTGGGGGCGGCTGCGTGGGCCTGAACATCGGCGACAGCATCAGCATCTGCGAGCGGGCAACCCGGCTGGCACACATGCTGGACAGCGCGGACGTCATCATCGAGTCCGCCGTCGCACTGACGCAGGAAGTCCATGACGGTCCCCTGGAGCGCTACACCGGACACGGCCTGTGGTCCGCCTGGCAGGGGCACTACAGCTACAGTCTGGAAGGCAAGAAGCTGATCCGGATAGACCTGGACCCCACCCTGGATACCGTTTGCAAGGTGGAACGCGAGGGGCGGGCCGTCCAGACCGCCATTGCGGATGGGTTGCCGAAAACGAAGTTCTTCAAGGTGCCGTTTCGTATGGAGATGTCGGGGTTTGCGCGGCATGAAGGGAGCATGGCCATCATCGGCGACATCGGGATGGTCTGGCCCGTCATGGCGTGCCGTATCGCGGAACGCTTGGGCCTGGCGCTCGAATTCATCTCGTATCCGCAGCAGACCCCGCCCGGAAAGGCCATGCGCGAAGCCATCGTGAGCGAAGTGAGGCCGCTGGACCGCGAGAAGATGCTTGACGGGCTGCTCCGCCGCGAAGGCCCTTCCCCGCGGACCGGAGCGCGGAAAACGCGGTCCAAAGAGCTTCGGCTGACGGTCTGACGGCTATTCTTCGCCGGGTCCCGGCGTGATCTGCGTCCAGAAGGTCAGGCCGGTCAGGTCGCGTTTAGGCTCGAACAGGCTCGACAGGATGTAGGCGACGAGGAAGGTGAGGATCTGGCCAAAGAATCCCACGTAATAGATGTGGACAGGTTTGAGCAGGATGCCGGCGGTGCGGACGGAACACCCCAGGGCGTGCGCGATGTGTTCGGG
>JAAYAQ010000536.1 GCA_012719295.1 Candidatus Hydrogenedentota bacterium
CGTTTCGCTTCCCGCATCCGCGCGGCGCGCCACAAAGACGTACGTGCGGGCATTCTCCTCAATCACCGCGTCCTTGGGCACCAGGAGCACGTTCTCGTGCGTCTCCATCACCAGGCGAACCCGCGCGAACGCCGATTCCCGCAAGCGTTCCTGCGTCGCCTGGTCCAGGCTCATGACCACTTTGACCGTGCCGCTCGTGGGATCAACGCTCGGGTTAATCCGGGTGATGCGCGCCTCGAACTCCTCGCCGGCAATCGCGTCTACCGTGAATTTTGCGGCCTGGCCTTCCCGGAGCTGCATCAGGTTCTTCTCGGGGGGACTGATCACAAGCTGGTACGACGACGGATCCACGACCGAAAACGCCGGCGTGCCCGTTGAAACCAGCATCCCCACCTGGATGTGCCGGTGAGTCACCACCCCGCTGATCGGCGCGCGAACCGTCAAGTTGGTCAGCCGGACCTCCTGGATTCGGCGCGTCGCCACCGCGTTTTCGAACGCAAACTGCGCCGCGTCCCGATCCTGTTCCGCCAGAATGCCTGCGTCAAACGCCTGCCGAGCCCGTTCGTACGCCGTCTTCCGCTCACTTTCCGTCACCAGCGCCTGGCGCAACGAGGCCTCCGCCTCCGCCTTGTCCAGCTCCGCCAGCACCTGGCCTTCTTTGACCGTGTCCCCCTCGTCGGCAAAAACGGCCACGCATGTCCCGACGCCTTCCGACGTCACATCCACGCGATTCTCCGCCTCGATACGCGTGGTCGTTTCAAAATACGCCGAAATATCGCCCCGCGCCGGGCTGTCGACCTCCACCGGAATGACGATTTCCTCGATGGTAAATTCCGGCGCAGCCTGTGCGGCACTGGGGTTGGTCTTTCCACCCGTGGTACCGCCGCACCCCAACACCACCGCCAATGCCGCCGCCAATCCCAGAATTCTCGAGTAGCTCTGCATCGTACCTCCACGCAGGACGGGAATCTCGCTCCAGATAATGCGCTCCGTTCACAAATCGGCGCATGGTAAAGGGTTTCGCACGGAAAGTTCAACCGCGCACGCCGTGCACACGCGGTGTTCCACACTCCGGTCTGAATCCACGACGGTTTGACCCCCCAAGCCGGTCCGAGGTTTCAGGCATACACCACGGAGGGGGCGGGATAACGGGAGACCTTGCCCCGGTTCCGGTGTCCGCCGCGAGCCTACAGCCGCCCGCTGTCTCTCATGTGCTTCCGGCTCGCGTTCCGGTGTTTGATGCGGATTCCAGGGTCATATTCGGGGTCGCCGCTCCTGCGCCACTCGTCAATGAGATGTTCAATGCGCATATCGTATTGGGGGGCATAGTTGTTAAGCAGGTAGGTCAATTCGCTCTTGATGCGTTTGGCCTTCCCATCCCCGCTTTCGCTCATCTTCGTTCGAAGCTCTTTTAATCCCGCTTCAATTTGCCTGGAATAGTTGCCGCTGGTATGCACATCGCTCCGGGGGCCCTTCACCGTGCGCTTAGCCTCTTCCCGAACCGCCATCTTCCATTCCGATTTCGAACGCGCCTTCATGACAGGCTTCTCCTCTCAACCGCGAAACCAC
>JAAYAQ010000016.1 GCA_012719295.1 Candidatus Hydrogenedentota bacterium
CGAATATCGTGTGGATCTACAGCGACGACCATGCCCAGAATGCCGTGAGCGCCTACGGTGGCCGGCTCGCTTCCGTGGCCCCGACCCCGAACATCGACCGGCTCGCGCGCGAGGGCGTCATTTTCCGCAACAGTTTCGTGACCAACTCGATTTGCGGGCCGTGCCGGGCGGTCGTCCTTACGGGCAAGCACAGCCATATCAACGGGTTCCGCACCAACAGCGACCGCTTTGACGGGGCGCAGCAGACCTTCCCGAAACTCCTCCAGCAGGCCGGATACCAGACGGCCCTCTTCGGGAAATGGCATCTGGTCACGGACCCCACCGGCTTTGACGCCTGGGAGGTGCTGCCGGGGCAGGGCAGTTACTACAATCCCGACTTCCTCACGCCGGAGGGACGCCATCGCCGCGACGGGTATGTGACCGACATCATCACCGACCTGGCGCTGGACTGGCTTCAGACCCGGCGGAATGCCGAGATGCCGTTCATGCTCATGATTCAGAACAAGGCCCCGCACCGGGAATGGGAACCGGGGCCGAAACACCTGACGACCTACGACGATGTGACGATCCCGGAGCCGGACAACCTGTTCGACGACTATGCGGGCCGCGGCACCGCGGCCAAAGAACAAGACATGACCATCGCGAAGACCATGCGGCTGGGACCGGACCTCAAGGTCTGGGAGGCGCTGAAAGACGACGACCCCGACAAGCAACGGGCCTTCAGCCGCATGACGGAGGAGCAGCGCAGGGCCTGGGAAGCGGCCTACGGCCCGAAGAACAAGGCGTTTCTGGAGGCAAATCCGCAGGGCGACGACCTGGTGCGGTGGAAATACCAGCGCTACATGAAAGATTACCTGCGGTGCATTGCCTCGATCGACGATAACGTGGGCCGCGTGCTCGACTATCTCGAAGCCAGCGGGCTCGACAAGAACACAGTGGTGTTCTACTCGTCCGATCAGAGTTTCTACCTGGGCGAACACGGGTGGTTCGACAAGCGGTTCATCTACGAGGAATCGCTGCGCACCCCGCTCGTGGCCCGGTGGCCGGGGGTCACTAAAGCAGGGTCCGAGGCGGACCTGATGGTCCAAAACCTCGATTGCGCCGAGACCTTCCTCGATATCGCCGGGGTGCCCATCCCCGGGGACATGCAGGGGCGGAGCTTCAAGCCTCTGATGCGCGGGCGGCGGCCTCGAGACTGGCGCACGTCCATTTACTATCACTACTATGAAGGCGAGGGGAAGGTCCACAACGTCTACAAGCATTACGGGCTACGGACGGCGAGGTACAAACTGGCCTGTTTCTACACGCTCGGCGAGTGGGAGTTCTACGACCTCGAAAATGACCCCCACGAGATGCGCAGCGAATACAACAACCCCGACTACGCCCCCCGGATCGCGGAACTGAAAGCCGAACTCTCGCGCCTGCGCGCACTCTACCGCGTGCCCGAGGACCCGCCCGCGAAGGCGTAGGGTCAGGCGTGCTCGATGCCCGTGTTCTGGGAGATCTCGTTGCTGAGGGTCACGAGATCGGACAGGTCGAGGGCGTGAACGTCGTCGCGGCCGTTGATGCGGGCGAAGTCGGCCACCTCCCGGCAGGTGGCGGCGTAGAAATCGGCGAGGCGTTGGGCCGACTGGTCGACGTCGAGCCGCTTCCGCAACTCGGGGTCCTGGGTGGTAATGCCGACGGGACAGCGGCCAGTATGGCAGACGCGGTACTGTTGGCAGCCGATGGCGATGAGTGAGGCGGTGGCGAGCGCCACGGCGTCGGCGCCCAGGGCGAGGGCCTTGGCGATGTCGGCGCTGTCGCGGAATCCTCCCGTAACGCACAGGGTGACGCGGCTGCCGGCACGGTCGAGGAACTTCCGTGCGCGGTACAGGGCGAACACGGGGGGCAGGCACACGTTGTCCTTGATGTAGGTGGGCGCGGCGCCGGTCGCGCCGCCGCGGCAGTCGATGGTGATGAAATCGGGGCCGGCCTCGAGGGCCTCGGCGAGATCGTCTTCGATGTGGCTGGCGGTCAGCTTGATGCCGAGCGGTTTGCCATCGAGCAGTCCCCGCACGCGCTCCGCCACCGTTTTCAGGTCGCCTTTCGTGTTGATGCCCGAAAAGCGGCCGGGGGAGACCGAGTCGTGTCCCGCGGGGATGCCGCGGACGCGCGCGATCTCCTCGGTCACCTTTTCCGCGGGCAGGTGTCCGCCCAGGCCGGGTTTGGCGGCCTGGCCGATCTTGATCTCGACGGCGTCGGCCTGGCGAATGGCGTCGTCGCGGTGGGAGAAGGTCGCGGTGCCGAGTTCGTAGATGTAGAGCGCGGCCTCGGCGCGTTCTTCGGGCAGGAGGCCGCCTTCGCCGGAGCAGATGAGGGTGCCGGCCATGCGCGAGCCGCGCGCCAGGGCGATCTTCGCTTCGCGCGACAAGGCCCCGAAGGACATGTGCGAGACGTAGAACGGCATGGCGATGGCCAAGGGCTTTGCGGCGCTGCGTCCGAGCACCGTGCGGGTGTTGACCGGTTCGTCTTCGTTGCGGGGCAGGCGCGCCAGCTGCGCGCCGCGAAACAGCACGGACTCCCAGGAGGGAAACGGCTGCTGGGTCCGCATGGGCGAGATCTCGCTGGGAGCGCCCGACGCCAGCGCCTTGATTCGGGCGAACTTCGTCTCAAATCCGTCGGTGTCGCGCGCCCACGCGGCGAGGTATTCTTCCGGCGCGGGTGTGCCCGGCGATGCGGAGTCCGTGGTTCCGGGTTCTGCCTCGGCCTCGAACAGGTCGGGGCCGGCGCCGCATACGGGACATTCCTCCGGCGGTTCCGGCCCTTCGTGAACGTATCCGCAGACCGTGCAGACCCAGCGCATTGTTGCTGCCGTGTTCATGCGACACTCCTGGTCGATTGAGCGAGGCGGGCCGCCGCCGGCCGCCCGCCTGTGCGCTCAAAACCGCTGCCGTTTCCGGGCTATTTCACCTCGACGAAACGCGAACCCGGGACCCCGCAGACTTCGCACGTGTCGGGCACGCCGCCGATGACCGTGTTGCCGCAGACGGGGCAGATGTAGATCGGCGCGGAGTCGAGGTCGTTGCCGGCTTCGACGGCCGCCAGGGCCTGCCTGTACAAACCGTGGTGAATCTCCTCCACGGTCATGGCATTGCGGAATGTGACCTCGGCCGGTTTGTTCCCCTCGTCCCGGGCCGCCGCCACAAATCCCGGATACATGTCCTTGAATTCATGGCCTTCGCCGTCGATGCCGGCTTTCAGGTTCTCGGCCGTGGACCCGATGCCCCCCATGACGCGCAGGTGGGCGTGGGCATGAACCGTCTCCGCTTCCGCCGCCGCGCGAAACAGCTTGGCGACCTGCGGAAACCCGTCCTTCTCGGCCTTGATGGCGAAGGCGAGGTATTTGCGGTTGGCCTGGCTCTCTCCGGCGAAGGCTTCCTGAAGGTTGTCCGATGTGCTCATAACGTGTTCCCTTTCGTGTTGCGGCTGGTGCACCCGGTTCGCGTACGGCGCCGCATCGCGGCAACGGCTTTGGTGCTCCCCGTTGATCCCCGGTCCCGCTCGGGACCGGTCCTGACCGGCGCCCGGCGGGCTGCAGTTAAGAATGATTCTTACATGGGGCCGGCGGCCGATTCAAGTTACTGCGCGCTCCGCTGCGCACACGGTGCGTGCAATACCGAATGCGCGGTTTCTCATTGCTGCAGCCGGGTGTAGTATACTGGCTCCGCTGGCCCGTTTAAACTGGAATGCTTCCACCGATGAACGCCATGAAGATTGATACCGCAACGATCGATGCCAAACTCGCCGCGTTTCGCGCGCGGTGCAGCGAGACCGGGCTGCGCATCACCCCGCAGCGGCAGGAGGTCTACCGGGAAATGGTGCGCGCGTGCGACCACCCGAGCGCGGAGATGCTCCACAATCGTATTGTCCGCCGCATGCCGACGGTCACGCTCGACACGGTGTACCGCACGCTGGGCACGCTCGAAGCGATGGGGTTTGTGGAGCGCGTCGGCGCGGTGGGAAACAGCGCGCGTTTCGAGGCCAATTTGGCGCCGCACCACCATTTTGTGTGCAAGCACTGCGGCGACATCCTCGATGTGTTTCCGGGCCATTTCGAGCCGTCGGGTTTCGCGCGCGATCTGCCGAAAGGCTGCCAGCTCCATTCGGCGCGGGTCGATATGCGGGGGTTCTGCCCCAAATGCGCACGGTCTTGAGCTGACCACCGCGTTTGAACGCGGACAGGCCGCCGTGCATTGCGGGCGTCCGGCGATCTTCTGCCGGAAGAGATTGGCCACAGAGGGCTCAGAGAAATCAGAGTTTCAAAATCCGGATAGGAATGGAGACATGTTCCAAGCGCCGTCTGCGGCGCGACGGCGTGTCCCCGTTCGGACCGGATGGGCAGCCCCGTAGACGGTGAACACGGGATTCCGGACAACCCCAACGGCCCAACCCCGAATGGGGTTGAACAAATCTGCATCCCCTGCCCAAAATTGCGGGGTTC
>JAAYAQ010000108.1 GCA_012719295.1 Candidatus Hydrogenedentota bacterium
CGGGGGTTAAGCGGCCACGGCCGGTGTTTTCATGCGGACGGGGACACGGAATCGGGTCCCGGGAGTGCCGGGCGCCGGTCCGGCAGGCTTTTTCTCGGAGCGCAGGCGTCTCGCCTGCAGTCGCGCGTTTTGAATCGAACGGGGACACGTAGTCGCGCCGGGGCGGCGCTTGGAATAGGTCCCCGTTCTCTGTGGCCGGTCTCTTTTGAAAGAAAAACGCCGGGCAGGCGCTCGGCCGCTCAGGTGATCAACTGGAACACCGTCTGCTTTTCGCGGAATTCTTCCTCGCCGGGAGTTTCGCGCAGGATGGTGCGGTAAAGCACCTGAACGGGCCCTTCGGCCTCGTTCCGGAACCATTTTTCCAGGCGTTCGAACCCTTCGGCCATGGCCTCGCGCAAGGGCAGCCACAGATGCGCGCAGGCCTCATTCAGCACGGTGGCCTTGTGGGAATAGGTCCACGGCAGGACCTCGATGTTCTTGCCGAGAATCCGGCCGGCGCGCCGCACGCCCTCGCGGATGCTCGCCGAGTCTTCCCCGCCGCTGCTGTCGATCAGGGCGGTCACGGTCGGGTCGGAGACCAGACGGAACACCGCGTTGATCACGTCCGCCGATTCCAGGGTGATGGGGCGGACAAGGTCTTCGTCGAACTCGATGCCGTGGGCCTCGCAGGCCCGCGCATAGCCCCGGCGGCGCGCGTTGCCGGGCTGCGTATTCTTGAACGGTTTGAGCATGCCGATGCGTTTATGCCCGCGCCGTATCAGGTAGTCGGTGCTCAGATACGCCCCTTCCTCGATGTCGATGGTCGCGCTGCTGCACTCGGGGAAGGTGTCCATCCGGCAGGACGTCATGTAAGGCACCCCGGCGTTGTGCACCCGGCGGACTACGGAATCGTCCTCGTCCAGCACCCCGGCGATGACCAGGCCCGAATAGCGCTGTTCCCACAGGCCGCGGGCATAGTCATGGTGGTTCGCCAACGCGTACGGATTGAGGTCGAATACGACGAAATCCCCTTTCGACCCGAACACCCGGTCCAGCTCGAAAAACAGCCAGTTCAGCATCGTCGGGCTCAGGGGAACGCGCGTGCGCGGCGCCGGAAGCGTCACACCGATGCAGTCGCGCGTGGTCGTGCGCAGGCTCCGCGCCCCCGTATGCGGAAAATACGCCACTTCCTCGATAATCGTCGCAACGCGGCGCCGCGTGGCTTCCGCGACGCCCCGTTCCTGATTGACCACCCGGCTGACGGTTTTCGCCGAGACGCCCGCCTCCCGCGCAATGTCGTGGATGGTCCACGGGCCGTTCTGTCGGGTTGCCTTGTCCATGAGAGCCGTTTGCCTGCACCGTACTGCTAATACGAAGCATCACGTCACGTTATGACATCGATTACCTCAAGCGGATCCGAAATACCCTACCCCGTTACTATACACGAAGGGAGGCCGCCTGTCCAGACAAATCCGTGTTTTTATCCAATTATCCGGGGGAGACTGCTCCGGAAAAACCCTATTGACAGCCCGCACTATCTGTGATGCGCTTCATATGACATCGTTGTCATTGCGGGGCGGACGGTGTCGTCAGTTGAAGCGGTTTGCGCGCGCCCTTCCCACTCTCAGGATTCGTCGTTTTTTCCCTTTGCATGGCCGTTCCGGGCTGGACGCTGCGCACGTGGCGGTCCTGCTCGCCAGGACGTGGTGATGTGGATATGCCCGCGGTGTGTCGCTGCGGGTTTGTGGGCAGCCTCACGGAAGGCTTCATAGAGCAACATAAGGAGATAGAAACAATGAAGAAAGGGTTTACGCTGATCGAGCTGTTGGTCGTCATTGCTATCATCGGCATTCTGGCGGCTATCCTGCTCCCCGCACTCGCCCGCGCACGCGAAGCGGCCCGCCGCGCAAGTTGCGCCAATAACCTCAAGCAGCAGGCGCTGGTGTTCAAGATGTTCTCCAACGAGTCCAAGGGCGAACAGTGGCCCCCCATGCAGCTGCAGTATTTCACGCAACCCCCGGTCGTCCGGACCCAGCCCACGTTCGCCATGGACTTCGGTCCCCTGGTGACTGCCATCTACCCCGAATACCTCACCGACCCGGCGATCTTCTTCTGCCCCTCGGACTCC
>JAAYAQ010000537.1 GCA_012719295.1 Candidatus Hydrogenedentota bacterium
CACACGAGATACAGGAGTTTCGCCTCGACCAGCCCATCGCCCTCGATTCCTCAATCCGGGAGATTCAGGAGCTCCGGGACGCGCTCGCCCGCATGAAACTCGGGCTCTCCGCGTTTCGAAAATACGTGCCCGCGGAACTGGTCCAGCAGCTGATACACACGGGCCAGGCGGCCCGCCTCGGCGGACACGAGGAGGAACTGACGGTCTTCTTTTCTGACATTGCCGGCTTTACCTCCATCTCGGAGACGATGTCTCCGGAAACGCTCATGATGCACCTTTCCGGTTATCTCGACGAGCTGACCCGCGTCATCCAGGAGGAGCGCGGCACGGTGGACAAGTACATCGGGGACTCGGTGATGGCGTTCTGGGGCGCACCCACGCACCAGACGGACCATGCGTTCCGTGCCTGCCATGCCGCGCTGCGGTGCAAACAGCGCGTGCACGAATTGAATGCGCAGTGGCTGGTGGAAGGCAAGGCCCAGCTTCCCACCCGCATCGGGATTCACACCGGCAGCGTGGTGGTGGGCAATATCGGGTCGCGCGAGCGCATGAACTACTCCGTGATCGGCGACGCCGTAAACGTCGCCAGCCGTCTCGAAGGCGCCAACAAGATGTACGGCACGCGCATCATCGTGAGCCAGGCCACGCGCGAGCAGGTCCGGGGACGTTTTGTGTTCCGGCCGCTTGACCGGGTCGCCGTGCTCGGCAGGAAGCAGGGGATCATGATCTACGAGCTGATGGGCGCCCCCGAAATCGAGCTTCGTCCAGACGCGGAACAGCTTTGCGACGGGTTCTCGCACGCCCTCGACGCCTATTTCCGGCGCGACTGGCGGCGCGCGGTGGACCGGTTCACCGAACTCATCGCCGCCTTTCCGGACGACGCGCCGACGGTCGTGTTTCTCGACCGCTGCCGCGCCCTGATTGCCGAGCCGCCGGGCGACGACTGGACCGGCATCACGCGTCTCGAATCGAAATAAGGCCGGCTGGCCCTCACTCCACGACGGCGATCTCGTGCCAGTCGTCCAGCGTGATCTGGACGGCATACGTTCCCGCGCGGAACTTGACGTGCGCCTTGGCCGGGATCTCGAGTCCGAACCGGTTAAACAGTCTTGCCTTCGGCGTGCGGTCAAAGGGCCACGGAAACTCGCCCGATATGGCTGTAATGAGCCGTTCCTCGCCGAGCACCCAGCCCTCGTGCAGTTCCCGCGGCGTGAACGGGAACATCGCGGTGACCGGCCCGAACTCGCCCGCCACGCGCCCGTTGACGACCTGCGCCTCCTCGGGACCAAATTCTTCCACGCCGTCGCCGTCGGCATCGGGGTTGCGCGCGGGGAACTCCGTCGAGTAGTAGTAATACAACTGCCCGAACCGAAGGTGCGCGGCGACGGTCCGCACGAAGAAGTCGGCGCCCGCGCCGGCCGGGAACGCGTGACCGAGTCCAATGGGCGAACCGAGCTGCCCCTTCGCCAGTTTGTCCATGAACGGCGCCCCTTCGGCGAGCGGGTCATAGCCCTGCGTTTCCATGAAACGGGACGCCCTCAGGCGCTGCAGTTCGAACAGGGCGGGGAGCGTGTTGCACACCACGGTCTTGCCGCGATCCAGCACGGTCTGCACCCAGAGCCGCCGCGCCTCGGCGGAGATCAGCCCCAGATCGGTCCATTGCTCCGCGACACGGCCGTTGGCGTCAAGCACAACCGTGCGGCCATCCCACCCGGCCTTGTTGTAGCGCTGCGGACTCTCGCTCCAGGCAAGGCTGAACTGGTCGATGTAGAGGCCGTCAAGGCCCACGTCATCCAGCAGAAACGCCGCCTGTTCCAGAAAATGCTTGTGCCGGTAGTTGTCGAGGGTCGGATAGACCATGAGATTCAGGGCGGGGTTCGCGCCATAGTGCTGCACGTACCAGCAATCGAGCAGCACGCCGCCGTCGGCGTCGCGCAGCACCGAATCGCCCCAGACCGACGCATCCACAAACGCCGACATCTCGGGCGTCGCCTTCTGGCCGTATTGGCCGCCCGCGTCGCGGCCGATGGGGAAGTCCGCGGGAATGGCGCCCTGGAAAAACGACAGCGGCACGGGCACGAGATTGGTTTCGACGCAGGCCAGGCAGCGGGCTCCGGGCACGATGCTCTGAATGAAGGCCTTTGCCTCGGTCATCATCTGCTTATATTGCTCGCGCGAGTAGTCCCAGCCGTTGTAGTACTCGAACCAGGGGGTCAGCGCGAAGCACGTCATCCCTTTGCGCACCACCATCGCGGCGGCTTCCCGGCGGCCCTCCTCCGTGGCCAGCCGGCGTACATCGAAGAAGTCCCACGGGCCGTCAATCGTGAAATTGACGTCCCAGTCCCTGCGCACGGCGTTGATGAACTCGAAGTAATCGCCCTCGACCGGATACACGGCCAGCGTGAGCGTGTACGATTCGTTGGGCTTGAGTCCCAGGCGTTCCGTGCCGAATTCGAGGGCGTTCTCCCGCAAGACCCGCTCCTGCTGCAGGCGCATGAGGTTGTCTTCGGGCACGACCCCCATCCCGCCGCGGCTCTGGGCGACGTAGACGGCCGGGTTCTCGGGAAACTCGCCAAGGCCCAGGCTCGGCGTGTCAAGCCCGCCCAGCCGGACCTGATTCGGCCGGCCCGGCGTAATGATCCGGTGGCGCACCGCCAGCCCCAGCACCTCGCTCGTTGTGTTGGTGATGGTGTCCGTGATGACGATACAGCGCGGCGTGCGCTCGAACCACGGCCCTTCATCGGTTTCAGGCAGCCCTTCGGGGCGTTCCTTGAGTTCCTGCGGGCGGCGGATGTGGCGTTCCACGCGGTAGGACGCCCCTTCGGCCTTCAAGACCACGCTGGGCAGCGCGACGCTCGCCTCGGGTTTCCAGCCGGGCTCCCCGGCACTCTCGCCGGTGCAGTTCAATTCATTGAAGCCCATGCCCCCGTCCTGGGGATACGAGAACGAGGTCTCAAGGTAATACGGTTCGCCGCCGATGTCGATGCGGATGCCGCCGCTGGCCGGAATGCGCACCGCGTCGCCTTCGCCCGGAACCGTGATGCCCGAGATGGGCCGCCGCTTGACCAGGTGCGCCGTACGCAACGCCCGGATCTCCCGCCCGGGCACGGCGCCCACGCTCAGGTCGTCGACGATCAGCTGCATGCCCTCGGGCGGCGTGCCGTTCCAATAGTCCGCAATGGCCGTGTTGGTGATCGTCAGCTCGTTTCGCCAGCTCAACGCAATGTCGCTGATGTCCAGCAGATACCAGTACCCCTCATCGCGATCCGTGAGCACGGCCTCGAGTTGGGGTTCCGCCGGGCCGAAGAATGCCTGCAGGCAGGGCAGCCCCGACCGCGTTTCGAACAGGTTGATCAGCGGATACCGGGGACTGCTCGTCTCGAAGACGCTCCGCCGGTTGAGAACTCGCGGCTCGCCCGCGCCGGTCCTGGCATCGAACGCCGTGCCGTTCAACGAAACGGCCAGGTAATTGTTCCACCCGGCGTCCTGCGGGGCGTCCAGACGCGCCCGGAACCGCAGGCACGGCGATTCACCCTCCTCCAGTTCCACGCGGGGAAACGTCAGCGTAGTGCTTGCCGGGGCGGAGTCGATGGGCAGAAGCACCGGCGCGCCGGCATGCCACAACTCCCGCCACGTTACCGACGCCGCCTTGGCCTCGGCCGCCATCGCACCCGAAGCCCCCAGCACCAGACCCATCACCACCGCCGCCGCGCGCTTCATGGACATGCCTCTTCCCTTCTCGCTGTGATTCGATACAAGACCCGGTTGGCTCGCTCGCCCGAACAGCATAGCGAAGCCCCGCCTCACGGGGCAAGAACGCGACCACGCGACCACGCGAACGGTCCCTTCGGGGCTGCATGAACGGGGACACGTTGTCGCGCCGGGGACGGCGCTTGGAACATGTCCCCGTTCTTTGTAGCTGTTCTGTTGTCAATGAAGATCGCCGGGGCCGGCCCGGCATGGGGTGGTATCCGGATCGGGTGGGGGACCGGCGCCCTCGCCGGGCCACGGGGTGAATCTCATCTGCACCCTGTTCTCCCCCCGCCGAATGCGATGTCCCCGGTTATGCGTCCAGGCCGTGTTCACCCCCGCGCGCGCCGCGTGCATCGCCCTCGCCGCAGCCCACCGAGGCCAGAAGGGTGTCAGGCAGGCGGCCGGCGCGCACCAGTGCGAGCGCGGCCCGATGGCCGCGCACGGGCGCAATGTATGGTTCCGCCTGCACGCTCAGCGTCTTGAGATGCGCGCGAAATGCCTCCAGGTAGAGCGGACACCGCTCAAACACGCTGCCATTGAGCAACACGGGCGCTTCGGCGGGCAGACCGGTTTTCGCGAATCCCGCCCGCACCTGCTCCGCCATTCGCCGGGCCTGTTCCGTGATCACCAGGGCGGCGACCGGGTCCGAACCGGCGGCCTGCGCCACCGTTTCCGCCAACCGGGCCACGTCCCGCATGGAGGCCTTTCCTGCCCACAACGGCAGCATGCGGAACGATTCCACGCCGGCGGCTTCCGGCAATGCCGTCACGAGCACCGTGGCGGGGCCGAGACCGTCCAGGGCCCGCGCCGCGGCCCGGAGCGCGCTCTGCCCGATCTGAAATGCGCTGCCGTCATCACCGAACAGCTCCCCGCGCCCCCCGACAAAGTCCGAGCGCCCATCGGGCATCTGCGCCACGACACTTGACCCTGTTCCGGCGGTTGCCATGATGCCCGGCGAATCCCCGATATTCGCGAAGAGAACCGGGCGGATATCGTCGCATACGACCGCCCGCGCGGCCCCGAAACGCTCGCACAGCCGGTCCGCCAGCCACAACCCCATGCCCGAGGTCCACGCGCCAGACAGGGCGGCGCCCACGGCCTCAACACCGCCGCCCACGTGCGCGAGGGCCGCGTGTCCCACCTGAGTCAACACCGTCAGACTGGTCTCTTCGCCCAGCGCCACGGGATTCGACGCCCCGCCGGTGGCTTCCGCAAGAAAGCGCCCTTCGGCATCGTAGAGTCCCGCGCGGGTCGTGGTGCCGCCCCCGTCAAAGGCCAGGTAATGCTTCATGACAGGTCCAGTCCCTCCGGCGGGTCCCAGTCCGGACAATACCGGGCCAGGGCGCCTTTCCGAATGCCTCCCGATGCCGCGATATCCTTGTACAGGTACGCCGAGGTATTTGGCGTGCGCGCCATGGACCCGCCGCCAACGTGCACCAGGCCGTACCGGGCGCTGTAGCCCCGGTCCCATTCGAACCCGTCGAGCAGGGAACGGTACATGTATCCTCGCACATCGATGCCGGCCTCCACGGCGGACTGCAGCGCCGCCACGTGGTCCAGCAGATAGTGTCTGCGCGCGCCGTCGTCGCCGGTGGCCAGTCCGTTTCCAAGCACCATGAGCGGTTTGCCGAATCCCGCTACCTCGCGCAGCACCGCCGCCAGCCCGTCCGCATCCGGTTCGCCGTCATGAGGCGCCGCGCGCCCGCCCTCCGCGTTCACCTGCAGCGCGCATCCCCCCCGGCCCGGGCGAAACCGGACCCGCCGCACACCAGAGTAGGAAATGCCCACAAAATCGACCGTGCCGGCCAGCGTCCGGTCGGTTCCCAGAGGACGCGGCCAGCGCCCGGAGGTCAACGCCGCCGGCCATACCGTGTTTGACAGGGCCTGTTCCCAGCGGGCCACGCGAAGGTCCCAGGGGCGCGTGTCGTCGGAGGGACGCACAATCTCCCCCGGCACACTGGCGCCGATCAGCGCTTCCGGCGCATGTTCCCGAAGCGCCCGGTAGGCGGCGGCATGCCCGCGGGCCATGTGCCGCAGCGCCTTCCAGCCCGCCAGGAGGTTTCGGCGCCCGGGCGGCCACAGGCCCGTGAGATACGCCATGCGGACCGTCGCCACCGGCGTCAGCATCGGCACCCAATACCGGCTCATGCCCCCGAGCGCCGCCCCCACCCGCGACGCGTACCGGGAGAAGAGGTGCGCGGCGTCCGCGCGCAGCCAGCCGCCCTTCGAAGCAAACCACTCCGGCAGGGTCGTCTCATGAAGCGCGACCACCGGTTCGAGCCCCTCCGCGGCCATCGTTTCCAGCACCTCGCGATAATGCGCCAGGGCCTCGGAGTCGGGATCGTCCTCGCGCGGTTCGAGCCGGCTCCATTCCAGCGACACCAGCAACGCGTTGAGACCCAGTTTGCGCGCCAGGGCAATGTCCTCCCGAAACCGGGCCGCATGCGCGCACCCGGTTTGCGACGTCGTCCCATCGGCGATGCGGCCCGAACGCTGTTCCCAGCGCCACCAGTCGCTGGCAAAATGGCCCCCCTCGACGGCATGGGCCGAAAGGGTCGCCCCCCACAAAAACTCCGGCGGAAATGGACTCACGATTCCCTGCTTTCCTGATGCAAACCGTCCGGCAACGCGGGCGGACACACGGTTTTGCGCCCCCGGCGGCGGGACGGTCTGGACTATTGCCGCCCCAGTATGCGAATTTGGCCTGCCCGCACTCAACCCGGCGGCCGGCCTTGCCCGGGGCTTGACAATGCCGGACAAGGCAGATAGACTATATCCACATTCAGCCCCGGGTGGCCCACCCGCGAACAAGGAGATGTCAGCCATGAGCCTCATGTACTGCGACCAGTGTGAACAGACCCGCGACGGCAAGGCCTGCACCGATACCGGCGTGTGCGGAAAGAACCCCGACGTGGAGTCCCTGCAGAAGATCCTCCTTTACGGCCTCAAGGGGATGTGTTCGTACAAGCACCATGCGCGCCGTCTGGGCAAGACCGACTCCGAGGTAGACGCCTTTGTGGAAGACGCGCTGTTTGCCACGGTGACCAACGTCAATTTCGACATGGAAAGCCTGCTCGAACTGGTCCTGAAATGCGGCGAGATGAATCTCCGGACCATGCAGCTCCTGAACGACGGGCACGTCGAGACCTTCGGCAAGCCGTCGCCCGTGGACATCCAGGAAGGGATTCAGGACGGCCCGGGGATTCTCATTACGGGTCATGACATGGTGGACCTGCTCGACCTGCTTGAACAGACCAAAGGCACGGGGATCAAGGTGTACACCCACGGCGAGATGATTCCCGCGCACATGTATCCGAAACTGCGCGAATACCCGCACCTTGCGGGCCATTACGGCGGCGCCTGGCAGAAACAGCGCATGGAATTCGAGGCATTCGGCGGCCCGATTCTCGCCACCACCAACTGCGTGTTGATTCCCAATCCGGCCATCAACACCTATCTGGACCGCCTGTACACCACGCGCGTCACCGCGGTGCCCGGCGCCAGGCGGATCACCACCAACGACTTCTCCGAGGTCATCAAACGCGCCCTCGAAATCGGCCCCCTGAAGCCGACGGAGCTGGTGACGCGGACGGTGGGGTTCCACTATACCGTCATCCTCGATCTCGCCGACAAAGTGGTCGAGGCCGTGAAATCGGGCGCCATCAAGCATTTCTTCGTGATCGGCGGCTGCGACGGGGCCGAACCCGGCCGCAACTACTTCCGCGATTTCGCCTACAGCGCCCCCGAGGAGTCCATCATCCTCACCATGGGCTGCGGCAAATACCGCATCCGCGAGCACGAGTACGGCACCGTCGCCGGCCTGCCGCGGCTTCTCGACATGGGTCAGTGCAACGACTCGTACGGCGCGATTCAGGTCGCCCTCGCGCTCGCCAAAGCGTTCGACTGCGGCGTGAACGACCTCCCGCTCACCCTGGTCATCTCCTGGTTTGAGCAGAAGGCGGTCGCCGTGCTGCTCACCTTGCTCCATCTCAACGTCAAAGGCATCCGGCTGGGACCGGCCCTGCCCGCGTTCGTTTCCCCCAACGTCCTCGCCATCCTGCAGGAGAAATTCGACTTGCAGCCCATCGGCAGCGACGCGGTGGCCGACGTGAACGCCGCCATGGCCGGCGCGTGATCCACGCATACCGGACGCGAGGACCGTTCCGCGCGGGTTCGTCCCGGGGAGCGGTCCTCGTGTCATGTTCGCGCCGCCCGTCCCCGTCACTGGGTTGCGAACGCGTCCCATGACCGCGATTTGTCGCGGATGAGGCCTTTTCGCTATGGTATGGACATATTGGCGAACGGGACAGCTGACCATGTTGACGCAGACTTCAGAGACGGCCCTGCGGGCCCTGGTGTTCCTTCTCGTGAGCAAAGCCGAGGAGCCGGTGCCGCCCGCCCGCATTGCCCAGCACATCAATACGTCGCCGAGTTACACGGCGAAGGTCACCACGGCCCTCGTCAAAGCCGATATTCTGCGGGCGCACCGCGGCATGAAAGGCGGCGTGACGCTGAGCCGCCCGCCCGAAACCATCACCCTGCTCGAAATTGTCGAAGCCTGCCAGGGCAAGGTGCTCGGCGACTTCTGCCAGGATTTTGATCACCTGGAGCTCGTCTGTGCGTTTCATCGGGCCATGGCCGAACTTCATGAGGCCATCATCACCATCCTGAAACGCTGGACCCTGGCGGACCTCGCCCGCAGACCCTTCCCGTCGGAGGAAATCCGGCACAGCGTGCATTGCACCATGGAATTGGCGCTCCTCGACGACGAGGATGCCCCGGCATGACCGGTCGGGCGGACGCACC
>JAAYAQ010000538.1 GCA_012719295.1 Candidatus Hydrogenedentota bacterium
ACGAACGGGAAAGGAGACGGAGACTATGTGGTACAAGGCGAGACGTGTTCTGCTGCCTGCCCTCCTCGCCGTGGCCGTTTTTGGCCTGCTGGCGGTGCCGGCGCTGGTGTTTGAACCTGCGCCCAAAGCGGTGTATGGCGCGGACAAGACCGAAGCCATTCAGACGCTCAAGGATTTTGGAAACACCTTCGCGGAGGTTGCGGAAGCGGCCTCGCCCGCGGTGGTGTCGATTCAGGTGAGCCGCGAGGTGGAGGCCTCGCAGATGCAGATGGAAGGCCTCCCGGAAACGTTGCCGGACGACCTGTTCGAATTCTTTTTTGGCCCGCGGGGTTTCGGCCGCCAGATGCCCCAGCCGCGCAACCGCGGCCAGCGGGGATTTCGGATGCCCCGCGAAGCCCCCATGGGCCAGGGCAGCGGGTTTGTCATTGATCCGAGCGGGTACATCGTGACTAACAACCACGTGGTGGGCGACTTTGAGGACGGCAAAATCACCGTAAAACTCTCGGACGGCCAGGAATTTGAGGCCAAGCTTGTGGGCGGCGACCCCAAGACGGATGTCGCGCTGATCAAGGTTGAAGCCTCGGGTCTGCCGTCGCTCCGGTTGGGCGACTCCGATGCCATCAAGGTGGGCGAATGGGTGCTGGCCATCGGCAACCCCTTCGGCTTGTCGCACACGGTGACGGCGGGCATTGTGAGCGCCCGCGGCCGCGGCAACGTCGGCATCGTCGACTATGCCGATTTCATTCAGACCGATGCGGCCATCAACCCGGGCAATTCCGGGGGCCCGCTGATTAACCTCGACGGCGAAGTGGTCGGCATGAACACGGCCATCTACAGCCGGACCGGCGGTTCCATGGGCATTGGCTTCGCGATCCCCGTCAACATGATCAAATACGTCCAGACCCAGCTGCGCGAGAGCGGAACCGTAACCCGCGGGCAGCTCGGCGTCATCATTCAGCCCCTGACCAGGGAGCTGGCCGACAGTTTCGGCGTCGATGAGAGCAAAGGCATCCTGATCGGCCAGGTCATGCCCGGCTCGGCGGCCGAGCAGGCAGGACTCAAGCAGGGCGACATCATTGTCGAGCTTAACGGCCAGCCTGTCGGCGACCTGAATTCGTTCCGCAGCCGCATTGCCAGTACCGCGCCCGGCACGGCCATCACCCTGGCGGTGCTCCGAGACAGTGAGCGGCTTGAAACGACGGTCACCATCGGCGAACTGGATGAGGAGGCCATGGCGGCGGCCAGTCCGGGCGGTCCTGGCGGCCCCGCGAAAGTGGAGAAGGGCATCGGCATCACCGTCCAGAATCTGACGGAGGATGTCGCCGCCGAACTCGGTTACGAGAACGAGCAGGGCGTAGTGGTGTCCGGCGTGGATCCCGAGGGCCCGGCGGCCATGGCGGGTATTACCTCCGGTAACCTCATTCAGGAGGTCAACCGCACCAAAGTGACCAACATCGACGAGTTCCAACAGGCCATGGAGAAGGCCGGCGGCAAGGAAACCGTGCTGTTGCTGGTATCCGACGGCCAGTATTCGCGCTACGCAGCCTTGCGCATTGCAGAATAGGCAGCGGCTGCGGTCCGTTGCATCTGACCCAACCCGTCAGTACCTCCCCCTGACGCAGGGCGGCCCCTACCCCCAGGGGCCGCCCGCCCCTCTTTCGGGAGGCGGCATTGAGCGCGACGCTGAAAACCGCTAAGATGACCCCGCGCGGAAGCAAGCGCGGAGGGACACGCGGCGTGGGCACCGAGATTGAGCGCAAATTTCTCGTAGTCGACGATTCGTGGCGGGAATCCGCCTCGGACGGCGTCCCCATTCTTCAAGGCTACATCACCACGGGCCCGCCCATTGCCGTGCGCGTGCGCGTTGCTGGCGGCCAGGCCACGCTGAACCTCAAGAAGTCGACCGTCGACATCGCGCGCGACGAGTTTGAATACCCCATTCCCGGCGACGAAGCCGCCCAGTTGCTGGGCCATTTCTGCGTAGGCCACATCATTCAGAAACTGCGGCACAACGTGGAATACCGGGGCTTCCGCTGGGAGATCGACGAGTTCGAAGGTTCCAACGAGGGGCTTGTGGTCGCGGAAATCGAGCTCGCCTCCGTTGACCAGCCCTTCGAGGTCCCGCCCTGGGCGGGCAAGGAAGTTTCGGGCGATCCGCGCTACCTCAACACCAGCCTGTCGGTTCGTCCCTACCGGGACTGGTAAGCCCGGCGGCCGCGAGCCGGCGGCGGGCCACAACGCTCTTTTTCCGCGTGTGCGATTTCGGTATGATCCCGCACACTGTTGGCCGGGCGGCGCAGGCATACGCATCGGAAACAACGGCCCGCCGGCAGCAACTCACGCAATTGAACAAGGGAGACGCAGCATGTTCGAAAGACTGGACATGGCCCCGCCGGACGCCATTCTGGGACTGACCGCCGCATTCAGGGAAGACCCCAATCCGCGCAAGATCAATCTCGGTGTCGGCGTGTATCAGGACAGCCAGGGCCGAACGCCCGTCCTGCCGTCCGTCGAAGCGGCCGAGCAACGGGTGCTCCAGGCGGGTCCCATCGAGGGGTATCTGCCTATCGACGGATTGCCGGAGTACGCGGCCCTGGTGCAGGCGCTGGTATTCGGGGCGGACCATCCGGTTATCCGGGAGCAGCGTGTGGCCACGTCGCACACGCCGGGCGGCACGGGCGCGCTGCGTGTCGCGGCGGACTTCATCCAAACGCAGTATCCCGGGGCGAGGATTTGGATGAGCGAGCCGACCTGGGTCAACCACGGCAGCATTTTCGAGGCGGCCGGCATCGGAACGGCCTCCTACCCGTACTACGACGCCGCGGCTCACGGATTGGCCGTTGAGCCCCTGACCGGCGCGCTGAGAAAGGTCCCCGCGGGCGACGTGGTGCTCCTGCACGGCTGCTGCCACAATCCCACGGGCGTCGATCCGGCGCTCGACCAGTGGCAACAGCTTTCGGAGATCTGCGGCCAGGCCGGCTGGCTGCCGTTCTTCGATTTCGCCTACCAGGGATTGGGCGACGGCCTCGAAGAAGACGCCGCTGCCGTGCGCGCGTTCGCGGTGCCCGGGCGCGACATGCTGGTCGCGTCGAGTTTCTCGAAGAACTTCGGATTGTACTGCCAGCGCGTCGGCGCGCTCTCGCTGGTCGCGTCAACGCCCGAGGCCGCGAAAGCCGCGCAAAGCCACGTCAAACGCTCCATTCGAGCGAACTACTCCAATCCGCCCGCCCACGGCGCGCGGCTGGTCGTCGCGGTACTGAGCGACCCTGAACTCCGGGCGCGCTGGGAGCGCGACGTCAAAGACATCCGCGACCGCATCAACACCATGCGGAAGCAGTTCGTCGACACGCTCAAGGCCAAGGGCATCACGCAGGATTTCTCGTTCATCCAGAACCAGAAAGGCATGTTCTCGTTTTCCGGCCTTACCAAAGACCAGGTGGACGCGCTCCGGAAGAACTACGGGATCTACATCGTCGGTTCGGGCCGGATCAATGTGGCCGGGATGACGGCCGCCAACATGGACTATCTCTGCGAGGCCATCGCCAGCGTCCTGTAAACGGACCGGCGGGAAGGGCGCGCGGGAATATCTTCCCGGCGTGAAGCGTGTTATCTCAAGTGCACGACTTACACCGGCGCACGGTCGCACGGTGACGCGCCGGTCCGGGAAAGGAGGTGGTCCGATAGACGTGCTTGACTGCTGGACCCCGAACACGGACGCGGCAAGCCACACCGTCGGGACCTTTCTGGAGGTGGCCGCCGCGAGCCCGTCATGAA
>JAAYAQ010000109.1 GCA_012719295.1 Candidatus Hydrogenedentota bacterium
CAGAATGGCGCCGGGCTTCATGTTGCGGAACGTACGGCGATTCATGAGATGGGTGGTTTCCGCCACCAGCGGACAATGCAGCGACACGATGTCCGCGCGCTGGATCAGTTCGTCGAACTCCACGCACCCGGTCAAGTACTCAGCAAAGACCCGCGGCTCGACATAGGGATCGCACGCGATGGTCGAGAATCCCAGGGCGGCCGCTTTGCGGGCGAGGTTCCGGGCGATTTTCCCGAAACTCACCAGGCCCAGCGTCAATTCCGTCAGCGCCTGGATCGGCCGGAACGGGTTCACGCCCCATCCGCCCTGCAGAATCTGGTGATGGTCCTGTGGAATGCGCCGGCATAGCGACAGGATCATGGCCAGAGCGTGGTTGGCCACCTCCTCGACGCAGAAATCGGGTACGTTCGCGGCCACAACGCCGAGGTCGCGGGCAGCGTCGAGATCAAAGTTGTTTACCCCGACGCCATAGCGCACGATGCACCGCACGCCGGGCAAGGCCTCGAGCACCCGCCGCGTGACCGGCGCCCACTGTACGAGAAGCGCATCGGCATGACCGCATGTGCGGATGATGTCGTCCTCGGTCTTGCAGTTGGGCTGGATCGCCTCGAAGACGAAACCGGCCGACTCGATGATCTGGCGTTCCAGGTCAACGTTCGGGAAACCATAGTCGGTTACGATGACACGCTTCACGAGTCTTCCTCCCTGGCGCGCCGGGGGACCGTGGGGCCCTGGCCGGCGGCGGATTCAGGCAACAATGCCGTCAGTTCGTTCCACACTTTTTCATCCAGCGGGATACCGTTCTTCGCCCGCTCCAGACTGCGCAGGTATTCCGGCTCGCCCGGGGCCTGCACCCGCTCAACGCCATCGGCCGGGGGCGCCGCGTGCAGGTCGGCAACCAGGGCAGCCACCTGCTCGCGGAACCGGGGACCTCCCGCGAACCGCCGGTAATCCAGCGCCGCGAGCAAATGACAGAGGTTGCGCCGCTTATCCAGGTCGCCGTACATGATGGGGATGTGCGGACCAAAAGCACCGCCGGAGAGTATCCCCGTCAGGATGTCGATGACCACCCCCAGCCCGTACCCCTTCGCGCCCGCCGCGGGGGTCCAGTAGGCGGCCTGGTGGGGGTCGGTCGTGGGCGTGCCGGTGGTGTCCAGGGCCCAGGTCGGAGGTATCGGCCGGTTTTCCATCCGGGCCTTGTAGATATGCCCTCCGGCCACGGTGCTCGTCGCCATGTCGAGCACCACGGGCGGCCCGGAAGCGGCCGGGATCCCGAAACAGAGCGGATTGGTCCCGCAGAAGGGAAGCCGTCCACCGAACGGAACCACCCCTTTATCGGTCTGCGTGAATGCCACCCCGATGCAGTCCGCGTCCATTGCCCGGTGGATAAAGAACGAGAGCGCCCCGCAATGATTGCTGTGCATGACGCCCACGAATCCCACTCCCGATTCGCGGGCCATCTCGATGGCCAGCCCCATGGCGTCCCAGTTGGTGACCTGTCCGAACCCGTGATCCCCGTCAATCGTGGCGGTGGCCGCGCCGGTACGTTCGACCCGCGCGTTTGGGCGCGGGTTGATCGACCCCTTTTCCACCCGGCTGATGTAGTGCGGCGCGCGCATGACTCCGTGGGAATCCACGCCCCGTAGATTCGCGTGCACCAGCGAGTCCGCCATGATCCCGGCGTCGCGCGCCGAAAGACCGCGGCTCTGGAAAATCGCGCGCACCACCTGCGTCAGTTCGTCTGCCGAGACGCGCATTGCTGTCGTTCCTTTATCTGCGTTCATGCGCCGATTCAAACAGCGCCACCAGGTTTGCAAATGGAATGTCCGGCGTCATCACGTTAGCGGGACCAAGCAGAAGCGCCCCGCCGAACGGGGCGCCCAGCGTATCCCGTACGCTCCGCACCTCGTCTTTCACGCGTTGCGGCGTGCCGTGCACCAGCAGGTCCTGAACATCCACCGCGCCGCTGAAGGCCAGTGCGCCGCCAAAATCCCGCGCAAGCTGCGCCATGTACATCGCTCCGGGCTGAACCGGGTCGAGCACGTCAAGACCAATATCGACCAGGTCGCCCACAATCGCGGTGACGTTGCCGCAACTGTGAAAGATGACCTCCATGCCCAGCCGGTGAATCTCACAGAACACCCGCGCGTACCGAGGCCTGAACAGGTGGCGCCACAGTTCCGGGGATATCAGCAGACTGCTTTGGGAGCCCCAGTCGTCGGTCAGAAAAACCGCGTCGGCCCCCAGCGCAGCCCAGCGGCGCACCAGTTCGAGCAGGTATTCCTCGAGCCGGTCCAGCAGCCGGCCCACCTCCGGTTCGTGGGTCACGAAATCGGTCAACACGTTTTCCATGCCCCGGAGGGCGTGAAGCCGCTCGAAAAGGGCGAGATGAATGATCCCGAAACAGTACTTGCCCTCCCCGTGAAGCGCGAGCAGGGAAGCCGCGGCGTCGAACCGGCCGGGCGCTCCCGGCTCGGGCACGCCCGTCGCGAGATACGCGTCCAGCATCTCCCAGTCCTGCAGGGGACACTCCAGCGGGGTTGCGCCCACACCGCAGAGGGCATGCCCCCACCGCGTCCCCCATTCATCGACCCACTGTCTGTCCAGCACAAGCGCTTCCACGGCGTTCACACGCGGGGTCTTGTTCGGCGGCTGGTACCCGATCGTGATGTCGTAGGGGATGACGGCAACCGCATCGTCGGGATACGCGCAAAAAAGCGCGGCCAGATCGTCGCCGTATTTCAGGATCAGGTCCAGCGAGTGGCGTTTCAGGCGGACGGGACAACGCCCATCGCCTTTCCCGTGAAGGGCCATGCGCACCCGTTCTTTCGTCGGCGGGTTGGCGCGCTGCGCCGCGTTCACGGCCTCTTCGAACCGGGCGAGGCGGGCTTCCATCTCGGGGACGGGCAGGTCGCGATAATCGTCTGGTGTCCCGCGGCTCATGCTGTTGCGTTCCCGGCCTTCATAGCCCTCACCGCGGAGACCCATTGGCGCGCGCACGCCGTAATCTCCGCGAAATTGCTGCTCCGCACGGCGTCCGCAAGCGGCATTTCCGTCGTCACGCCCGCCACACCGGCAAACGCCCCCGCAGCGTAGTAGGCCGTCATGTTGTCGATCGTTACACTGCCCGCGGGCATGATGCGCACCCCGGGGAACGGCCCCTGCATGAAATACACGAATCGGGGCCCCACCATGTCGCACGGAAACAGCTTGATGATGTCTGCGCCCATCCGCATCGCGTCGGCCACCTCGCTGGGCGAAAAACAGCCGGGGGCCGACACCACGCCGGCCTCCACCGCCGTCTCCACAACCGGCGCGTAGAGGTTTGGCGATACAATGCCCTGCGCCCCGCTGTCAATCGCCGCGCGCGCCTGGTCCCGCGTGGTCACCGTGCCGGCGGATACGAGCACTCCCGCCCCGTGCTTTTCACGCAACCGGCGGATCACATCGCAGGCCCCCGGCGTAGTAAACGGCACCTCGAGCAGCGTCGCCCCGCCTTCGATGAGCGCATCAAACGTGTCTTCGGTCTGCTTCGCCGTGTCGCCCCGGAGAATCAGGACGAGCCATTCGTTATGAATCCGTTCGACATTGCTCTCTTTGCTCATGTCCAGCTTCGCTTTCTACCGCCGCACGCGGGCGGCCTCGCCCCCGCGCAGGAGTTCTTCCACTTCATCCGCCGACACCAGATTGAAGTCGCCGGGGATCGTGTGCTTCAGGCACGCCGCCGCCGCCGCGAATTCCACAACCCGCGCCGGTTCCGCCCCGGAAAGAATCTGAAACACCATCCCCGCCGTAAACGCGTCGCCCGCGCCGATTCGGTCCACAATCTGTATCTGGTACGGCCGGCTC
>JAAYAQ010000539.1 GCA_012719295.1 Candidatus Hydrogenedentota bacterium
CCCTTGCCGATCGGGGTGGTGATGGGGCCTTTCAAGGCCACGCGATGGATCTCGATGGCCTGCACGGTCGTGTCGGGCAACACATCGCCGTATTCGTCGACCGCTCCCGCCCCGGCGGGCAGTTCCAGCCAATCGATGTGCGCGTTCGCGGCGTCGATGACGCGGCACGCGGCCTCCGCCACTTCGGGACCAATGCCATCCCCCGGGATCAGACAAACGGTGTGGGACATCGGGCTTCCTTTCGCACAGCGCGCCGCCGGTTCCCGCCGCCCGGAAGCGGGCGGGACGCCGCGGGGGTCTGAAACGATCCTTCCCCTTCCTGCAACTTTCTCTGGTGAACGCGGGCGTCGATGTTCGTGATGGCCGGTTTCCAGTGCGGCCATTCTATGATATCCAGGGGGGAAAAGTCGCCATGCTGGTCTTCCGGGAGTCTCCGGTTCCGCGCGGGCGTTGCGCCGGCGGCTGCGGGATCCGCCCGTTTCCATGATAGAATGACGCGGGCGAAGGCATGCTGCCCGCCGTTGGAAGGGGCCCATGAGCACCAGGCACGACCGTCTTACAGCGCGCGCCGCGAGTTTTCGAAATGCGTTTCGCGGCGTAAGCGTCCTGTTTCGCACCCAGCCCAATATGCGGCTCCACGGGGCCGCCGCCGTGTCCGCGGCGATTGCCGGGGGCTGGCTGGGGCTTTCGCGGACGGAATGGCTGTGGGTGGTGGCCGCTATCGGCGCCGTGTGGGCCGCCGAAGCGTTCAATACCGCGCTCGAATTCCTGGCGGACGCCGTCTCGGCGGAGTATCATCCGCGTATCGGGAGGGCGAAAGATGCAGCGGCTGCCGCGGTGCTGTTTGCTTGCGCGGCCGCGGCCGTGATCGGCGTCATGGTGTTCTGGCCGCACGTGGAACGGCAGTTCTTCTAAACGCATACCGGGAGAGGCGAAGATGCATCGGATTCTGCTCCTGGCACTCCTTGCGGGCACACTGTCCCCGTGCGTTTCTGCCGGCGAACCTGCGCCGGGGTCCCGGACAACCGTGCGCCTTGGCCTGTTGCGCGCCGTGCCGGAGAAATGGAACCTGGAGCGGAATTTCGAGACCTTTCTCGAATTTCTGGAAACGACTCGCGGGCACGGCGTGGACATCGTGATCACGCCGGAATGCTGGCTTGACGGGTATGCCGCGCCCGCCGACGATTCCACGCGGGAGCGCATCCTGAGCGTGGCCCAGAAGCCGGACGAAAGCCCCTATCTGCGCCGGGTGGCCCGGGAGGCGCGTGAGCGGTCCATGTGGATCTGTTTTGGGTTCACTTCGCTCGAGAACGGCCGGGCCTTCAACGCCGCAGGCTTGTGGGATGCCGCGGGCGAGCTGGTGGGCGTGTATCACAAGACGCATATCCAGACCCACGACGTGCAATACGATCGGGGCGAGTCGTTGCCGGTCTGGCCGTCGCCCTGGGGGCCGTTGGGCATCATGATCTGCGCCGACCGCCGCTGGCCGGAGACCGCCCGAACGCTCCGGCTGCAGGGGGCGAAGATCATCCTGAATCCGACGTACGGATTCCATAACGATCTGAATGAGGCCATGATGCGCACCCGCTCGTTCGAAAACCAGTGTTTTATTGCGTTCGCTCATCCGGAAGAGAGTCTGGTCACCGGGCCGAAAGGCGAGATTGTCGCGCAGGAGAAGGATTCCCGCGGCGTGCTCATGTGCGAGATCGATGTGAGCCGCGCCCGGGACGACAACCATCTTCAAGATCGCCGCCCGGACCTGTATGGTGCGATTGTGGAATAGCTGCCGAGCGCCAGGCTTGGATGGGAAAGACGTCCGTCATGGAAACCCGGGACATGGACGGGGCACGATTCCCGCGAGATGCGCAGAATGCTCTGGACGCGATGGGCGCGGTCTGGCGGAGCGATACCGTGGGGACGTGGCACTGGGACCTCCGGACCGGAACGGCGTGCTGGAACACGCGCATGGTTGAGCTGCTGGGCCTCGACCCCGCGGCCAGCGACGCCTCCAGCACGGCGTTTCTGAGCCAGATCCTCGCCGACGATCGGCCGCGTATCGAATCGGCCATCGCGAAGATTCTGCGGACAGCGGGGCATTTCGAGGAGGAGTTTCAGGTTGCCCGTCCGGATGGCGGGACGCGGTGGCTCCTGGCGCGTTGCGTTACCACGCATGGAGAACAGGGCGGGCCGTCCGAACTGCTTGGGGTGATCGTCGATATCACCGGACGCAAACACGACGAAATTGAAATGCAACGGGTTGCCGGGGACCTCGAGATCCGGTTCGGGGTGGC
>JAAYAQ010000540.1 GCA_012719295.1 Candidatus Hydrogenedentota bacterium
ATGGTTTTCGGGATGGCTTCGTCGCGGCCGGAATTGGCCGCTCCCGCTTCGGAAATCCCGGGATTGCGGCGTATGTTTCTATAGAGGTTCCGGTCATTGGCCGCTGCAGCAAGAGGAAAGGGCGCATATACCATGAGCACAGTACGAACGAAACGAATCGACAGGCGCGGGTTTCTGCACGGGGCGTCTCTGTTGGCGGCGGGGGCCCTGGTCTCTAATTGCCGTTCCATGGCGGGCGCGTCGCGCGGGCCGGGAGGCCGGACGCGTCTGGCCACGTTCGTGTGCGACGTTACCGTACCGTTGGGGACGCCCATCTACTCGAGCTACAAACCGCTCGAAACGGTCGAACACCCGCTTCTGGCAAAAGGGGTGGTCATCGAACAGGGCGACGACCGGTATGTCTTGTGCGCCGTGGACTGGTGCGAACTGCGCAATTCGACCTACGACGCCTTCCGCCAGGCCGTGGCGCAGAGCGCGGACACCAGCGTGTCGCACGTAGCCGTGCAGACCGTTCATCAACACACCGCGCCCATGGGCGACGCGGATGCGCGCCCGTTTATCGACGCCGTCACTCCGCCGCCGGCGTATCCGTCCAACGAGGTGTTTGAGGGGGCTGCCGCGACCCTCGGCGAGGCGGTCCGGGGAGCCGTGGGGAACTTTGTGCCAGTCGACGCGATTGGCACAAGCCAGGCCAAGGTCGAGCAGGTCGCTTCGAATCGCCGGGTCCCCGTGGGCGAAGGCAAGGTGGGTTTCCGGGCGAGTTCGTGCCGCGACGAGAAGATACGGGCCCTGCCCGAGGGGCTGATCGATCCGATGCTGCAAACCATCACCTTTGCCCGGGACGGCCGTCTCGTGGCGCGCCTGCATTATTATGCGACGCATCCCCAGAGTTTCTACGGCGATCCGCGCGCCAGTTACGATTTCGTCGGGATGGCCCGTGAGCGTCTCGAACAGGAAGAGGGCGCATTCCAGGTCTATTTCACAGGCTGTGCGGGGAACGTTGCCGCGGGAAAATACAACGATGGCACGCCCGAGGCGCGGCAGGGTCTCTATGAACGCATCTACGCCGCGATGAGGGCTTCGTGCGCCGCCCCCGTTTTCGCGCCGGTGTCCGGAATCCGCTGGACCACGGCGGAGTTTCCGCTGTCCGTGCGCGAGGACCCCGGTTACACCGAAGCGGACAGCCGGGCGCAGATGGCCGACGTCAAGAAGCCGGACAGCGTGCGCACGGGCGCCGCGATGAACCTGGCGTACCGTCTCCGCAGCGCACGGCCGATCGAGGTGAGCGCGCTGCACATGGGCAATGTGCACATTGCCCACCTCCCGGGTGAACCGATGGTCGAGTATCAGCTTTTCGCCAAAGAACAGCGCGCAAGCGAATTCGTGGCGGTTTCGGGCTATGGCGACTGTGCGCCCGGGTACATCTGCACGGCCTCCGCGTACGACGAGGGGGGCTACGAGCCTACCGCATCCCTCCTCCGGCCGGACTCGGAGGGTCCGTTCCGCGAGGCCATCCGGCAACTGCTCGCGTAACGCATCGCGGGACGCACGGCGGCCGCCTGGAGAATTCGGTTTACTCTTTCCAGGGGGCCACCGTGAAGCCCAGCGCGGAGGCGGCCTGCGCGGCGCCGTTCATGATGCGTTCTTCAATGCCGCTCGCCCAGGGGGCGGGGAGCCCATAGTAGAGCTGTGCGTCGGCGCCTTCGTAACCGCCTTCCGCAAGCACCCGCTCCGACGGGATGTAACTGGGGATATGGTGAGCATAGGCCATGACGAACGTGTCGTTCCCCAACATGCGTTTCAGGAAGACCGAATAGTCGACCACCACTTCGCCCGCGAGCGAAACGAGGGCCTGGTCGCCAAGCCGCCACAGCTGAATCGGATACGAATATGATGAGGGGAGAGGCTGGCCTGCGTCGAGCGTTTCAATGAGCCGGTTCAGGCACCGTGCCCGGTAGCCGGGGGCGTTCACGGTCTGCGCGGCCAGTTCGTCGCGGCTGGGAGCGGGCGCCAGCGCAAGTTCCACCTCGGTGTACTGGGCGCTGAACGCGGGCTCCAGGGGTTTCATGGGCTCGGCGAGCACGCGATCCACCGCGACCGCGAGGTCGCGCCCGTACTGGATTGCCCGTTCGACGGTCCGGCGGGGCAGGGGATTCTGATCCGCACCGCATCCGGCGAAAAACATGGCCGTGGCGCCCGGATGCGTCTTCTCGAGTTCGATCTGGGCAAATCCGGGATAGTCCCCCGACCACTGGTAGATGTCCAGGGTCGTGGCATGGCAGGCGTATCCGAACACGACGGCCATTACCGCGCCGTCGGGGCGCGACACCCGCAACACCGGCACCGAATGGTCGACTGGGCCCTTGAAATCGTGGGTCGCCGTGATCTGGGCCTCAATATTGTTGCGCCGGTTCACCGCGAAACGTGCGACGCCGTTGCCCGATTCCAGTGTTACCGGAACCAGTTCGGCGAGGGCCCCGTCCACGGCGCTGAGAATCCGGTCCACAAGGCCCTTGGAGTATGCTTCGATGCGGGCCTTGTCCGCGGCTTCGAGCGGATACATCTCGTACAGCATGTTGTCCGTGACCGGGCCGGTGTGGGTGTGGGAACTGCTCAGGATCACATGGCTGCCCGCCAGACCGTGCGCGGCTTCAATGCGGCCGAGCACGGTGCCGGTAATGTCGCGAGGGAGGCCGACCAAGTCGGTCGTGACCAGGAGCGCACGCTGTCCTGAGGCATCTTCGAGCGCCAGGGCCTTGACCCACAGGGGATGAAGCATGCCCTCCGCCGCGTGGTCGCGTGACGCATAGCCCGCGAGCCAGATGGGTTCCTGGGGCGTGATATCGGCCCGGGCGACGCCAGCGCGCCAGCCGGTTCCGGCCGGGGATTCCGCCGCGAACGCCCCCCAGGCGCACAGGCCCATACAGACAGCAATGGCCATGCCAGAGAGAATCGTGGGAATACGCTTGGAAAGCATACAGATACGTCCTTCTTGGTTACACGCCTCTATCGGGATCCAACGCCGCCGGTCAGGAGCCCATTCCGTTCCGCTCGGGAAACCCGAACCCGGCCAACGCTAAGGAGGGTATCACGATAGCCCGCGAGATGAAAGTACCGCGCCACGGTCTCCGGCAGGCCCGCAGAAGCCAGAAACGGACGAGCGCCCCCTCCGGGCATCAAAAGGCGCGTCATGGGCGAGTCTGCCGCGGATGCGGGCGGCTCTCATTCATGACCTTTGGTCGATGCATGATAATATTAAGAATATTTATCGAAATACTCTGAATTTATGAATATCCACGCTTGCGTTTTATTCGCAGTTGTGCTTTAGTGAAGTGTCTGGTTTTCGAACGGTGCGGACGAAAGGGGGTGAGGCGCGGGTTCCCGGGCTTTCGCGAATTGCATTGGCTGGAGGCACGGAGCTGTCTTAAATGGTGTACTCCTCTGGTGTTAAGCTGCGCTCAGGCTGTCAGTGTTGCACAGTTCCGGAGCAGTAACCGGAAGCCCTTCACAGGGCAGGAGGTAATGAATGAAACGGCATGGGTTTACGTTAATTGAACTGCTGGTGGTCATTGCCATCATCGGCATACTCGCGGCCATTCTCTTGCCGGCGCTGTCCCGCGCGAGAGAGGCGGCGCGGCGGGCAAGCTGTCAGAACAATCTAAAGCAGTTCGGGCTGATTCACAAGATGTTTGCCGCAGAACACCGCGACCAGTGGGTGTGTCGTACGGTGCGCTACGATAACACACCTACCGAAGCGATCAATGGCGACAATGTCCGGGTGTGGCACGGGTTGAACGTACCGGAACTGTATCCCGAATATGCGACGGATCTCGCCATCTGGTTCTGTCCCTCGGACGTGGATTCCGGTCCGGGGAAGTACTGGCCCCAATCGAGCGAATGGCCCTATGACAAGCCGGCCGGGCAGCCGACCAACGGGGTGTGGCGGCAGGTAGGCGACAACTGGGATTTGCGGGTCATGCAGCCCAATCCGGTGTCCAATCTGCCGTACCCGGTTGTGGGGACCGATTGCACGCCGACGACCTGTTATCCGTACCTGCCCGACTGGTCGTATGCCTACTGGGCGGTGGCGATTCCGCCGGATGCGCTGGAGACGCAGGTAGATTGTGCTGCCGTCTTCACGTACCTGCACAACGGATACAACAGCGGCACGCCGAGCGCGTCCGGCATGGGTTGCTGGATGATGGCCTACCAGGATGGCAGCATCACGCTGCCTTCCGATGGCCGGACCGTCACCCTGTACCACCTGAGGGAAGGCATTGAACGGTTCTTCATCACCGACATCAACAACCCGGCGAGCAGCAGCCGCGCGCAATCCCAGATCATCGCCATGTGGGACACGATCCGCACGTCGGGTCCCGCCGGCGGCATTTCGGAAGGCGGCAAGGACTTCTGCCA
>JAAYAQ010000541.1 GCA_012719295.1 Candidatus Hydrogenedentota bacterium
AACGAAACTCAGCAGGCCTTCGAGCTTTCGAAACCCATTCACACCATCTACAATTTCGTTAACCTCGACCGGTTCAGCGTGCCCGTCGCGCACCGGGAGAATCTGGCAAAACCTGACGAGAAAATCGTCATGCACATCAGCAACTTCCGGCCGGTCAAGCGCGTGACCGACGTGGTCCGCACCTTCAAGAAGATCCTCGAACGCGTCAACGCCCGGCTGATTATGGTCGGGGACGGTCCGGAGCGCATTTCGGCGACCGGCGTCGCCCGCCAGCTCGGCATCACCGACAAGATCGCCTATCTCGGCAACAACGAGACGGTCGAGAGCATCCTGCCGCTCGCGGACCTGGTGTTTCAGCCCAGCGAACACGAGAGTTTCGGGCTCGTTCCCCTCGAAGCCATGCTGTCGGGCGTGCCCGTCCTCGGCACCGCCTCCGGCGGCGTCTGTGAAGTCGTCGAACACGGCGTCACGGGCTACCTGTGCGAGGTGGGCGACACCGACGCCATGGCCCGCTGCGCCCTCGACATCCTGCTCGATGCGGAAAAGGCCCGCGCCATGGGCGCCCGGGGCCGCGCACGCGCCCACGAGCTATTTGCCGAAGAGAAAATCGTCGACCAGTATGAACAGCTCTACCGCGACTGCTTGACACGCCGCCACGAGAGCGTGTAAAGGATATGTGTGGGGGCTCGTCCCCCGGACCGTCCCCTCTCAGGATCAAGAGTGTCGATGGAAAAGCAGGTCGTCTCCAAAAAGAGAGTCGCGGCGCACGGTGAGGTGCTGATCGGAAAGCGCGAGGTCAACGCCATGCTCGATGTCTTCTTTCCTCCCCCCCTGGAAGAGTATCCCCTGACCGGCTTTCTCAAATTCGTGGACTCCGCAAATGACCCCGAATGAACGCGATTTGCCTTTCAAAGAGGAGGTCTATGCCATCGGCGGCGCAGCCATGGAGGTCTCCAATGAGCTCGGGGCGGGGGTTCTCGAGGCTGTCTATCAGGAGGCCCTGGAATCGAATTGGCGCAGCGACAGATTCCTCTCGCCGCGCAAGTCCCCATTCAGGTCCTGTATAAGGGCAACCCCCTGACGAAGGAGTATATCCCCGATTTCATCTGCTTTGAACAGGTAATCGTCGAAATCAAGGCTATCAGACAATTGACGTCTGTCGAGCAGGCGCAGATGATCAATTACCTCAAGGCGACCGGAAAACCGGTTGGCGTCCTGCTGAACTTCGGCTCTCCGAGACTGGAGTGGAAACGAATGGTGTTTACGGATCCACGGATTCGCAGTGGAGGGGCGCCGGAGAGGCCCGCGAATGAACGCCAATGAACGCGAATTGGAGCAGAAGGGTTTTTAGTGTGGAAGACTGCGCAATGGTGTTTGAGAACATGGAACAATTCGGGAGGAGCGCGACATCGGTCAATGCGCCCTCTTCCCCTGAATGAGCTCTTGCGAGCACAACGGAGGATGTCGTCATGCCACGAATCGCGATGATCGGAGCGGGGAGCATTGTGTTCTGCAAGACGCTGATGATGGACCTTCTGGCCACGCCGGCGCTGAAGAACAGCGAGTTCCGGCTGATGAGCCGGACCATGCCGAAATTGAAGCGGATGAAACGTTTCGCGGACGCGGTGATCAAGACCAACGGGCTGGACGCGAAGGTGTCGGTGACGCTGGACCGCCGGGAGGCGCTGAAGGACGCGGATTACGTGATCCTGATGCTCCAGATCGGCGGGGTGGAAGCGTTCGGGGCGGACTATGAGGTGCCGATGAAGCACGGGGTGGACCAGTGCATCGGCGACACGCTGGGCCCGGGGGGGATTTTCCGTGCGTTGCGCACCATTCCGGAGATTCTGGACATCGCGAACGACGTGAAGGCGCTGTGCCCCAACGCGTACATTCTGAACTACGTCAACCCGATGGCGCCGGTGTGCTGGGCGCTGGGCACGGTGCCGGGGATCAGTTTTGTGGGCCTGTGCCACGGGGTGCAGACGACTCTGGACCTGATTTCGGGGTATGTGGGCGTGCCGAAGGAGGCGATCGACGCAAAAGTCGCGGGGATCAACCACATGGGCTGGTTCCTCGAGATGAAGCACCACGGACAGGATCTCTACCCGAAGTTCAAGGAGGTCTGCGAGAGGCCCGAGTATTACATCAACGAGAAGGTGCGCATCGAGGTGATGCGCCATTTCGGGTATTTCATGACGGAGAGCACCGGCCACCTGAGCGAGTATGTTCCGTGGTTCCGCAGCAGCCGGAAGGCGCTCGACCTGTACTGCGACGAACCGGCCTTCGGCGGCGAGTCGGGCGCGTACTACAAGTGGTGCAAGCTGATCGGCGATCATCTGATGAATGAGGATTACCTGGCGGACGAGCCGGTGCAGCTCACGAAGCGCAGCGTGGAGTATTGTTCGTACATCCTGGAAGCCCTCGAGACCGGCACGCTGTTCCGGTTCCAGGGAAACGTGCGCAACGACGGCTATATCAGCAACCTTCCGAACGGGTGCTGTGTCGAGGTGCCGGTGTTCGCGGATCGTCTGGGCCTGCATCCGACCGTGGTGGGGGCGTTGCCGGCGCAGTGCGCGGCGCTCAACCAGAGCAACGTGACGGTGCAGGGGCTGGCAGTCGAAGCGGCCATTACGGGCGATCCCGAGCTGGTCGTGGCGGCATGCGCCCTGGATCCGCTGACGTCGGCCTGCCTGACGCTCAAGGAAACCCGGGACATGGCCGCGGACATGCTCGAAGCGGAACGGCAGTGGCTGCCGCAGTTCGCGGGAAAGACCATTCGCACCACGCCCATTATCGCGACGCCGCCGGGGACGCCGCACGCGGAAGTGCCGCTCGATCCCGCGCTGGCGGTGGTCCACCGCTTTGGCGAACTGGCCCACAAAGCCGGCGGTTAAGGCCCCACGGAGAAGGGGGCCGGATGACGGCGCTCTTTTATCAGAAGAGACTGGCCACCGAGGGTGCGGAGAGTTCAACGTTTACAAAACTGCGGCTGGAATCCACCCCCGCCAGCGGGGGACACAACCCGCACGACGACCTTGGAGTTCGGCGGAGCTGTCCACTGTGTCCACCACGTCCACCGTGTCCACCAGATGCCAAGAATGCAGGCGAGACGCCTGCGCTACAAGAAATAACCTCGCGGGGCCGGAACGTATCGCTCTCAGGCGACGCGCGGACGAGGAATGGGGACTCCGGGGACCCCGGAACGGGGTCCAATGGGATCAACGGCGGGCGAAACTCGTGGCTCAGACGCCATTTCTTCGGGATGGCGCGCGCGCGATCCGGGGGAATAGGCAATTTGCATCTCGTGCCCGGAAAGGGGCACTCTAGAAGGGTCTGGGGTGATCCCCGGAGACGATAGGGCATCTGGAATCCGCACCGGTGCGTCGTGCACGGCCGCGTGAGGGGTGTTTAGGGGTCTCAGGCCGTCCCCAGCGGGACTGTCGAGACCACACCGAGAAGCAGGCGGCGGCGAAGGCCGCAGAGCAAGGAGAGTCGAGTTATGCCGGTAACACGCAGACAGTTTTTGGGCACGTCGGCCGCGGCGGTCCTGGTGGCGGGAGCGATGAGCAAGGGCACGGTTTTCGGGGCGAATGAGCGCGTCCGGGTGGGCGTCGCGGGCATCAATGGCCGGGGCGGCTCCCATCTGGAAGGATTCGGCAAATGCGACGGATCGGAGGTCGTGGCGATCTGCGACGTCGACAAGCGCGTGCTCGAGGCGCGCGCGAAATGGCTCGCGGACAATACCGGCAAACGCCCCAAGACGTTTGTGGACATCCGCGAAATGCTCGCCGATCCGGAGGTGGACGCGGTATCGTACGCCACGCCGAACCACTGGCACGCGCTGGGCGCGGTATGGGCCTGCCAGGCGGGCAAACACGTGTATGTCGAGAAGCCGGTGTCGCACGACTACAACGAGGGTCTCGCGGTGATTGAGGCCGCGAAGGCCAATAACGTCATCGTGCAGCACGGCACCCAGTCGCGCTCCGACCACAAGTGGATCCGCGCCATTGAACGCATTCACGCGGGCGTGATCGGCGAGATCTACATGGCGCGCGCGCTGTGTTACAAAAACCGCGATTCGATCGGATTCAAACCTGACGAGGCGCCGCCGGAATGGCTGGACTGGACGCTGTGGCAGGGCCCGGCACAGGATCGGCCGTTCAACACCAACTACGTCCATTACAACTGGCACTGGTTCTGGGCGTACGGCAACGGCGATATCGGAAACCAGGGCGTTCACCAGATGGACATCGCGATCTGGGGTATGAACAAGGGTTTGCCCAACAAGGTGTTCAGCATGGGCGGACGCTATACCTACGAAGATCAGGGCGAGACCCCCAACACGCAGGTTGCGACGCTGAAATACCCCGACGGCACCATGACGGTGTTTGAGGTGCGTGGCCGGGCGACCAACGCGGAAGGCGACCAGAAGGTCGGCAACCTGTTCTACGGGTCCGGGGGCTACGCCGTCGGCACGACGCTCTACGACACCGAAGGCAAGGAAATCCCGGACGAGGCCGTCGAAGCCAAGCCCGAATGGGGCACGGGCGATCACTTCCAGAACTTCGTCAATGCGGTGCGGAACCACGACGCGAACGCCGTCCACGGCAACCCGGTGGACGCCCACACCGGCTGCGCCCACATCCATTTGTCGAATATCGCGTACCGGGCGAAGACCTCGCTGGATTTCGATCCCGCCGCGCAGCGGTTTGTCGGGAACGACGAGGCGAATGCCCTGTTGACCCGAGACTACCGGGAAGGCTTTGAAGTGCCTCAGCCTGCCTGAGCCGGAGCCTGAGCCTGAGCCTGAGCCTGAACCTGAGCCTGAACCTGAGCAGAAGCACCGGCCGCGGCGTTCCCCCGGGAACCCGCGGCCGGTTTTTTATGGCGCGTCCTCAGCCGGACCACTCCCCCAGGCATTCGCAACCACTTCTCACACGCGTGTTGGAAACCCGCCGTCCTCGGGAGGCTTGCCGACCGCGCACGAAGCGGCTATGATGAGACTGGCGGAACAGCCAAGGCATAGGCAGGCAATCGCTCTTCTATAATCTTGCCAACCGGGTCCAGTCAATGCACGTTTGAAGAAGTCTTGAGGCCCTGAATTGTTTGGTTCCATGCTGGAGTCAACGGAGGACACAAGATGACAAATCCCAGGGTGAGAGCGGTCTTCTTATTCTTCCTCGCACTGACGTTTGGAGTCCTGATCTTTGGCGGCTATGCGATCAGGAGAGAGAAGCCGCCCATTCCGGAGACGGTACAAGATCGCTCCGGAACCGTTTTGTTTACCGGCGCGGACATCATTGACGGCCAGAATTACTTCTACAGCCGCGGCGGTCAGCATATCGGGACTATTTGGGGGCATGGGGCCTACCTGGCTCCGGATTGGTCCGCGGATTTTCTGCATCGCATGGGCCTGTACCTGGCGGCGCGCCACCATGGATTGGATGCGGATCAGGCCCGGGATTTCACGCAGGAAGATTTCAGGCAAC
>JAAYAQ010000542.1 GCA_012719295.1 Candidatus Hydrogenedentota bacterium
ATCACGCGCACCACGCGCGCTCCCTGACGCAACAAGGTTCGCATGACGTGATCGGCCCGGGCCGCCGCAGCCTGCCGTCGAATCATTGTAGAAGCCTGGTCCGGATCCGTCAACGCCGGAGCGTCGGCATCGTTCCGGCGACACCGATCGCGGAATACGCCCGGCCAGCCGCTCCGGCAGCGGCCTCCGACGGGGCGCGGCGCGGTTTCAGACGTCTTCCACCGGGCGTTCGCCGGCGGCGTCAAGGCGCGCCTTCGCTTCGGCGTAGAGGTCGGGCGGCAACGGGCCGCGCAGGGCGGTCGCGACGTTTTGTTGAAGGTGTTCGCGGTTCGCGGTGCCGACGATGGTCGTGTGGCAGTGGGGGTGGGAGAGCGTAAACCGCAGCAGGAACGCCGTGCGGGTCTCGTCCGGCGCACGCAACTCGTCCAGACCGGCCTTCGTGAACAGCCGCCAGCGGTCCTCTGCCCCGAGACCGTCGCCCGGTTCACCCCTGGCGACGCCGCCGCGGATGATGATGCCCGCGCCCGCCCCGGCGGCCCGGGTAATCTGGTGCTCATGCGTGCGCTGCAGCGCCGAATAGGGGATCTGGAATACGTCGAACACCCCCCAGTCGATGTAGGTAGTCAGGTCGGGGTGCGTCGACGAACACCCGAGAAAACGGATGGCGCCCTGTGCCTTCAATTCCTGCAGCGTCTCGATGCATTGGTTCTTCTCGCACACCTCGACGCCGGGATTGTGCAGTTGCAGCACGTCGACGTAATCCGCCTCCATCTTGAGCAACGAATCGGCGATATTTCGTAAGATGTTGTCGCGGGTGTAGAAATGGGGCGTCTCGTCGTGATCGCCGGCGTACACGACGTGGCACCCGCATTTGGTGGCCAGAAAGAACTCGTCGCGCCGGCCCGCGAGATGCCGGCCGAGGTACAGTTCGCTTTTGCCGTAATCGTTTGCCGTATCGATAAAATTGATCCCCGCGTCCAGGACCGCGTTCAAGATATCCCCGGCTTCAGCGTCGCCGCAGGGGCGCCCGCCCCAGATGCGTTCCCCGCGCACTTCCATCGCGCCGTACCCCAGTTGCGTGACCTCGAGGCCGGTGCGTCCCAGCGTGCGTTTCGGCAGACTCATGGCGCGTCTCCTTTTTCGGGCCCGGCGGCGCCATTCCGTATCAAGACGCCGTGCCCGGCCGCCAGGGCACAACGCCCGCTCGCCACCTGTGTGTTGAGTATACACTGCCCCTGCCGGAGATCTTCCCGTGCCGCGCCGGGCAGGCGGCCGTCGACGCCCTCGAGGAATCCCATCCGCTCCGCGTCCGTATTCCGGCCGTGCCTTCTATCGCAGCACCAGGACTCGGCCGTCAGCGGTGGGCACGGCGATTTCACAACGGGCGTCGCCGTCGAGGTCGGCGGCGATCGGCGCGCCCACGGCCGCACCCAGTTCCACGGTCCAGACCCGGTTCGGGGCGTTGCCCGCATCATTCAATGCGAGCAGCGCGCCGTGGCTGGTGCCTGCGAGGAACTCGGCGACGCCGTCGCCGTTCACGTCGCACGCCGTGGCGTCGGAGGCCGCCGCCCGGAGGTCCAGTTGCCACCGGACCGTCCCGTCGCGCGTGTCTACGCACGCAAACTGCCCGTTCTCGCGTCCAAACCCCATCTGCCAGACGCCGTCGCCGGCCAGCCGGAACCCCTCCCGTGCACACCGGTTTTCACCCACCACGGGCAGGGTGTACCACGACGGTTCGCCCGTCAACGACAAGGCCCCCTGGAAATAATGCCCCGCCACGAGGCACACCAGCGGATGTTGCGGTGGCCGCGCCAGAATCACGGGGCAGGTGTACAGCCCCTGGCTCGGCTGCTTGAAAATGTCCGGCGGGAAGAGGGGGCCCACCAGAAACTCGCCGGTCGGACCGGACGCCACGCAGTAGTAATCGGGGTTGGTGAAGACCAGGTCATCGTTGCCGTCGGCATTCACATCGTAGACCGACGCCAGGTTGACGCTCGGACCCCAGTACCGTTCCGAACCGGGCGCCTGGCAGCGTTCCCACACGATGGCGCCGGTCCGGCCATCCAGCACCGCGCTGCGCACCGACGGCGTGCCCGCCCACACGTACAGGTCGTCGCCCGGGCCCCCGGTGAAGCGTCCCGCGCGGAGGTAGGCCGTGCGCGGTTGCGGAAGCCCCGGTTCAGGCGGTTCGGGAAACACCGTCTGCCAGCGGGCCGCGCCCGCCTCGCGCAGGTCGCGCACGGCCACGCTCGGCAGCGCGGTGGGCGAGACCGCCACCACCGCCACTTCAAGCGCGCCGTCGCCGTTAAAATCCGCGAGCGCGGGCGGCGCACCGGACTCAAACCGCGCCCGCTCCTGAAGCGCATCGCCGGTGAATTGCAGCACGGTGGCCGCGGGCTCCTGATAGACGAGCAGCTCGTTGCGCGCGTCGCCCAGGATATCGGCCGCCAGCAGCACCGGAAACGGCGGCCCCTGAATCGCCGGGACCGCCGAGAAGTCCGCGACAGGTTCCCCCGGCGGCTCAGTGAAGGGGTGCAGCGTCGCGGCGCCGCCGCTCACGGAAAGGGCCACGACTCCTCCGGAACCGCGAAGCAAAGGCCCGTGCTCCGAGGTCCGGTCCAGCGCGGTCAGGGCCGGCTCCGACCACACGGCCTCGAGCGCGCCCTCCCTGACAGCAAGCAGCGCTGCGCCGTCAAAATGGGTCCGCGTCGGGTCGTCCGTACGGTTGGCCAGGACATCCGCCGCGCCGTCGCCGTCCACGTCGGCCAGGGTCACGGCCGCAAACCCGGGCGCGCGGTATTTGAGCCGACCGTCGACGGCGTCGTACACGCGGACCAGCCATGCGCCGTCGTCCTCGGAGTTGAACATCGACACGACAATCTCGAGGCCGCCGTCGCCGTCCACGTCGGCGTAGGGAGGCGCGGGCCACGTGGTGGCGACCTTGCTCGTGGTCACGCTTTCGCCCCAGCCGTGCGACCAGGCCTTCTCCATCACGCCGTCTTTGTTGAGCAGCACCTCATGGTGCTGGGCGAAGTCGGCGATGCACAGGAAGTCCGCCCGGCCGTCGCGGTTGAGGTCGACGAACTCGATGTGGCCGTAGCTGCGCATGTTGGCGGGCGCCACGTCCCAGCGGGCGAAATGTTTCAGTGCGCCCGTGGCCGCGTCGAGAAACCACAGGCGGCTGTGGGTCTCGATGGCGAGTTCTTCAAGGCCGTCGCCGTCCAGGTCGGTGCGCAGCAGCGTGGGAAAGCACGTGTACTCGTGGAATGCATAGCGCCAGCGCAGTGCGGGCAGGACGCCCGCTTCCGGAAACGCGAACAAGGCCATGTAGCCGTTGTCTTTGTCGGGCGGATAGCCGTGCATGAGCACGATGAGCTGCTCATCCTCGCGGCCGGGAAGATAGGCGCCCGCATACAGCTTCCACCAGTACGACATCGGTTCGACGTCGTATTGCCAGAGGAGGGCGCCGTCGTCCAGCGCAACCAGCGCGGCCGCGCCAAAAGGCTGGGCCGGCCGGCCCGCTTCGAGGGCGATCTCGAGCGTTCCGTCGCGGTTCAGGTCGCGGCAGGCCGCGATGCGCGAGAAATTCAACCCGGGCGGATGGCATTCCCATACGCGCCGGCCCGACGTGTCGAAACACAGCAGCGCGCCCGATACGATGCACAGGCCCAGGGGGCCGCGCCCGTCCGGCAGGGCGACGGGAGTGATCGCGGGCTGCGTGCGCGGCAGATCGTACGTGGCACGGATTGTCGGTGTCTCGGCGCTGCTTCCCGGAAGCGGCTGGCAGCCCGTCAGATGCCGGTTCTGGCGGCTCTCCGGCCAGTCGCCCGGTGATGCCCCGGCCGCGGCGGCGCACAGGGTCAGCGCGATCAGGTGCATCGTCAGGGTGCTGTACGTCATGAGGCCCGCTCCCGCCCGTTTCCGGCATGGGGTTGTTCCGTGTCCGGCCGTGTAGCCGGACCGCAAGTATACCCCCGGCGGAAACCCGCGCGACAGGGCCCGGCGCGGCATGCGGGACCGCGGCGCGCCGGTTTTCTCCCGCCGCTTCGGTTGCCTATAATGCTTCCAGACGGCGCACGCACCCCGCAGGCCCGGGCGAAACGCGTGGCGCCGCATAACACAGGGTCGCTTATGTCATCGTCATCGTTACCGCCCGAAGAGGCCGCGGACCGTCCCGCACGCGCGACGGATACGCCCGGGAACACGCTCGTCGTGACCGAGATCTACCGGAGCATCCAGGGCGAATCGACGTGGGCCGGCATACCCTGCACCTTCATCCGGCTCACGGGCTGCAACCTCCGCTGCGTCTGGTGCGACTCCGAATACGCCTTTCACGGCGGCGTTCGGATGACGCTCCCCGAGATCCTCGCGGAGTGCCGCCGCCTTGGCGGCCCGCTGGTCGAGATCACGGGCGGCGAACCGCTCCTGCAGAAAGGATGCCCCTGCCTCGCCGAGGCCCTGCTCGCCGAGGGCTACATCGTCCTGTGCGAAACCAGCGGCGCGCTGCCCCTGACCGTTCTCCCCGGAGACGTCATCAAGATCATGGACCTCAAGTGCCCCGGCAGCGGCGAGTGCGACCAGAACCACTGGGCCAACATCGATGCGCTCGGCCCGCGCGACGAGGTCAAGTTCGTGCTCGCCAGCCGCGAGGATTACGAATGGAGCCGTGACGTCCTCCGGAAGTACAATCTTGCCGCGCGATGCCACGCCGTCCTGTTTTCGCCCGTTTTCGGCGCCATCGACCCGAAAGACATCGTCGCCTGGCTCCTCGAGGACCGTCTCGAGGTCCGGTTTCAACTGCAGATGCACAAGTTCATCTGGCCCCCTGGCCAGAAAGGAGTCTGATTGAAGGTCGAACTCACCAAAACCTTCTTCGCCGAAGCGGCTCACCGCAACCCGAACGGACCGCCCAGGACCCGCCGTCTCCACGGTCACAGCTACGAGATCGTCCTCGTGGTCGAGGGCGAGGTCACGTCGGAGATCGGCTGGCTCATCGACTACGGCGACATCACCGCTGCGTTCAAGCCCGTCTATCAGCAGCTGGACCATGCGCTCCTGAACGACATCCCGGACCTCGACGAACCGACCGTTCCCGGGCTGCGCGAGTGGCTCCTCCGCAAACTGACGCCGGTGCTGCCGGGCCTGAAAGACGTCCGGGTCGCCATCGTCGGCGCCTGCACGTACGCCCCCGAATTCCTCCCGCCGCGTCCCGGCGAGGGCCTGCCGGGCGCCGTCCGGTTCACCTTCGAGGCGGCGCAGTCCCTGGCGCAACTGCCCGGCGCCCACAAGTGCCATCACATGCACGGCCACAGCTACCGCGTCGAAGTCGCGGCCGCTGACCCCGAGGCCTTGCGCGAACCCCTGCGCGAAGTCTACGAACTCCTGGACCACACCTG
>JAAYAQ010000110.1 GCA_012719295.1 Candidatus Hydrogenedentota bacterium
CAAACAACACGGCAGCCACAGCGGCCACGCACCGAATGCCCATACCGTTCTTCCTCCCAATGCAGAAGCGGCCTCCGGAGAGGCCGCCTCGTTTCACCAGGTGCGCTGCGGTATTCCTCGCGACCCGGACGGTCACGGAAGTTCCTTGACGCGGATGTTGCGGAAATAGAGCACGTCGCCGTGCCCGCAGAAACCGAGACGTCCCGAATCGCGCAGCAGACCGGGGTGTTCCTTGCCGTCCATGGTGCCGTTCTTGCTGGCCTCTTCGATATTGGCATCGACGATGACTTCGCCATTGAGCTTCACGACGATGTGACGCCCTTCCGCGATGACTTCCTGCTCGTTCCATTCGCCGACGGGCCTGAGAAAGCCTTTTTTGGCGGGAACGACGCCGTAAATGGACCCGTGATACTGGTAGGGCTGCAGCTCGTTGTACTTCTCCGCGGTGTCGTCGAGAATCTGCAGTTCCATGCCTTCATAGGCGGCGTGCGCGGGCATGGGCACGCGCACGGCCAGACCGTTGTTCGCGCCGGGCATGAGCTTGAACTCGAAGCGCAACACGAAATTGGCGTAGTCCTTGACCGTGTACAGATTGCCGCCGGGCTTGCACACCAGCAACCCGTCCTCGGCGGCATAGCCGCCCGTATCGCCTTCCCATCCGGTCAGATCGACGCCATTGAACAGGGCCACAAACCCCTCTTCGGGCGCGGAGACGGCCGCTTCCGCCGGAGGCGCCGGGGGAGCAATGGCGGCCAGGTGCGCGTCGATCTGCTTCCGCACGTCCTCGCTGTCGGTGCATGCCCTGGCCTTCTGCAGAATGGGCGCCACCTCCGGCGCCGCGAGGCCGGGATCCTTCTCGCCCTGCGGGCACGCGATCTGCACCGCGGCAAGGGCGGCATCAACCTTCATCTCGTCCACATCAAGATACTGGGCCACGAGCTGCAGCGATTCCAGCGTTCGGATGGCTGCAAGGCCGGAGAGCGCCGCGAGCCGCTCTTCTTTGCGCCGGGCCGCATCCAGCGCTTCCTTGTACTGCGCCACCTTCTCGGGGGGCGTGATCGGCGCGGCCGGAACCAGCCGGAGAAATCCGCCCAGCGCCAGCACATGATGCGTTTCATCGCCGGTGGCCTTGGCAATTTCAAGCAGGCGGGGCATGGCCAGCGGATTCGGCCAGTCCGACAGCGCCCGCACCGCCGCGTCCTTCACCGCAGGATTGCCGCTGTCGGCGGAAACCACGGCCGCATGGTAGGCCTCGTCGGTCCCCAGCGCGGGAAGCGCCGGCAGCAGGTCGGCACGGGCCTGCCCGTCATGTTTCGCAATCGCGTCAAACAGCGGCGCCGGTTTCTGCGAAGCCAGCGTCACCAGCACCGCGCGGGCCGCCTCCTTCTCCGCATCCGTGGGCGCCCCGGTCACCAGGGCCACCACCTGGGCGGCGTCGCCCGGCCGGGCCGCGGTCAACAGGGCATCCAGCGCGGCCAGTCGGACCGATTCGTCGCCGTCTTTGGCCTGCGCGAAGACCTCCCGGCGCACGATCTCGGCGTGCCGCTGTTTCAGCACATCCAGCAGGGCGATGCGCGCCGGGGCCGGGGTCTTGCCCAGAGCCTGTCCGCAAGCCTTGACGACCTGTCGCCCGGGGATGCGCAGCATCGCCGACTTGATGGCCTGGATCTCGTCGTCCTCGGCCCCCTTGCTCAGGCGGTCGAGCATCGGCGCGACGGCACGGCTTCCGGCAATCGTGGTAGCGGCGTCAATGGCGGCCAGGCGGACCACCTTGTCTTCGGCGAGAATCTGCCGCGTCAGCGTGTCAGAAACGATGTTGTCGCCCCGGCGGCCGAGCATGGCGATGATCTCGGCCCGCACCTCCGGCGATACGTCCTGCATTCGGGCCAGCCACTGCCGCGTCGCCTCCGTGGACGGGAACCGGGCGGCGAGTTTCAGCGCCGCGGCCCGGTAGGCGAGATCCGGATCGTCCATCGCAGCCAGCAACAGGCTCTGCGCGGAAGGATGGCCAATGTCGGCGAGGGTCGCGAGTGCCGCCGACCGGACATTGACCTGACCGCTGGACATGAGGTATTCGCAGATGGTGTTGGCCGTCTGCAGGTCGCCCGATTCGGCCAGACGCCGCGCATAGGCCAGACCATACGACGCCACTTTCGCCTTTTCGTACGACGGCGCCGTTTCATAGGCCTGGCGCATCGGCTCGAGGGCCTGCGGCACGCCCATTTCCGCCAGCGCCTGGTACGCCACCAGACGGATCTCCCGGTTCTCCGACGCGGTGAACGGGACAATCTTGTCCGCCATGTCCGACTGGCGCAGCTCGCCGAGCGCTTTCATGAGCGTCACGGCGCGCGGGCCCTGGGCGCCTTCAAACGCCGCCTTCAACGCCGGCGCGACGTTCTCGGTGCGAATGGCGAGCAGCGCCTGCGTAGCGGGCTCCACCAGCGTGTCATCGCCCAGGTACCCGGCGAGCGCGTCCACCGCTTCGGCGCCGCCGCATAACTGAAGCTGGCTCATCAGAAACGCCTTGACCTCCGGGTCCGCGGCGGCTCCAAGCGCCTGCAGAAACGCGCCGGATACCATCGCGCGCGCTTCCTCGGCGTCGCCGCGCGACACGTGATTCGCCACGCCGCTCAACAGAAACCGCGCGTTAACGTCATCGCCGCCGCCGGACGGCACAAGCGTCGCGCAGACGCCTTGAATGGCTTCCGGCCCGAGCGCGATCAGGCTCTGGCTTGCGGCCACGAGGTCCTGGGTCGTTTGCGCGGGCATTTGGCCCAGCAGTTCCTGGATCGTGGGTTGTCCGAAAGCGGCTGCGGCGCAGAGAAGGGCCAGAGCGGCCGCGAACGCCGTTTTGCCTGCCGGCGAGAATCCTCGACGTATCATGTCCATTTCCTTTCCTCGTATCGTCGCGGGCGCGTTCGCGCCCGGTGGCGTCCATTCAACACGATGCGGTCACGACAACTGCCAGGGCGCACGCATGGGCTGGTACACGAGCCGGTTCGCGCCTGCGTCGTCGATGAATTCCTGTTTTACCGGGTCGAACCGGAGATTCCGGCCCAGTTGCACGGCGGTCTTGGCAATGTTGACGATCGTGCAGGAGCGATGGCCATTGGATTCGTTGAGGGCGAATTTGGTCCGCGTACGGACCGCCTCGGCGAAGTCCGTCATCTGCGGTTCGGGGTCGGGGAACTGGGCCAGCTTCTTCTCGAGGTTCGGGATGTCCGACTGGAACCCCTTGAACAGTTTTCCGTCAGGTCCTTCGATGTACGGCTTGGACGTGTCGGTGCCCTCGCCGTCCAGAATGATCTCGCATCCGTCCGCGTAGCGCAGGACGATCCGCCGCCAGGAACTGACCGCATCGGGGTGCTGCTGGGGCGCGTCGACTTCCACTTCGACCGGGCTGGTGTCGTCCTTGCCCAGGAAATACTGCACGGGGTCGAGGTAATGCTGCCCCATGTCGCCCAGACCGCCGCCATCGTAATCCCAGTAGCCCCGGAAGGTAGCGTGCACCCGGTGCGGGTGGTATGGCTTGTACGGGGCGGGACCGAGCCAGAAATCGTAGTCGAGGGTCTCGGGAACGGGTTCGGGCGTGAGATTCGTCATGCCGCTCCAGTTGAATTTCCAGTTAAACCCCGTGGTGCCGCCCACAAATACCTTCAACGGCCAGCCGAGCATGCCGCTGTCGACCAGTTTCTTGATCGGCGCCACGGTCGTGCCAAATCCGTAAAACCCGTCCTGGAACCGGAACCAGGTGTTGAGGCGGAAGATCCGGCCGTTGCGCTGAATCGCCTCGACCACCTTCTTGCCTTCACCGATGGTCCGGGTCATGGGTTTCTCGCACCACACGTCCTTGCCGGCCTCAGCGGCGGCAATGGTGATGAGCGCATGCCAATGCGGCGGCGTAGGCACATGCACAATATCGACGTCCGGCCGTTCGAGCACCTCGCGAAAATCGCGGTAGCCCTTCGTGCCTTCGGGCGACATCGTGAGCGCCTGCTCCAGGTGGGCGGAGTCGACGTCGCACACGGCAACCAGCCGCGCGCCCGGCATGCCGATGTGGCCGCGGCCCATGCCGCCCACGCCGACGATCGCCTTCGTGAGTTCTTCGTTGGGCGAAGGCTCTCCGGGCGCCCCGAGGACGCGCCGCGGCAGCACTGTGATGCCCGCGA
>JAAYAQ010000111.1 GCA_012719295.1 Candidatus Hydrogenedentota bacterium
CCACCGCTTGTGCGGGCCCCCGTCAATTCCTTTGAGTTTCATCCTTGCGGACGTACTCCCCAGGCGGTATACTTAATGCATTTGCGTCGGCACAGGTGGCAAAACCACCTACACCTAGTATACAACGTTTACGGCGTGGACTACCGGGGTATCTAATCCCGTTCGCTCCCCACGCTTTCGAGCCTCAGCGTCAGTTATGCGCCAGAAAGCCGCTTTCGCCACCGGTGTTCCTCCAGATATCTACGCATTTCACCGCTACACCTGGAATTCCGCTTTCCTATCGCACACTCAAGCCAGGCAGTATCCAAAGCTATTCCGGGGTTAAGCCCCGGGCTTTCACTTCAGACTGACTTGGCCGCCTGCGCTCCCTTTACGCCCAGTCATTCCGAACAACGCTTGCAACCTCCGTATTACCGCGGCTGCTGGCACGGAGTTAGCCGTTGCTTATTCCTGAGGTACCGTCAAGCCAAGGGCATTTCCTCCCCCGGCAGTTCTTCCCTCAGAAAAGGACTTTACGACCCGAAGGCCTTCATCATCCACGCGGCATGGCTGCGTGAGGCTTTCGCCCATTGCGCAATATTCCCTACTGCTGCCACCCGTAGGTGTCTGGACCGTGTCTCAGTTCCAGTGTGGCCGATCAACCTCTCAGCTCGGCTACCCATCACAGCCTTGGTGGGCCATTACCCCGCCAACTAGCTAATGGGGGGCGGGCTCATCTTTCGGCGGGGCTTTAAAGGCCCCTTTCTTTGCAAAGCCCGAGAGCTTCACAACCGTACGGGGTATTAGCGGCCGTTTCCAGCCGTTATCCCCCTCCGAAAGGCAGATTACCCACCTGTTACTCACCCGTTCGCCGCTCGAGTACCCCCGAAGGGGCCTTTCCGCTCGACTTGCATGTATGAAGCCTGCCGCCAGCGTTCGTTCTGAGCCAGGATCAAACTCTCCGATAAAAATCGAACGAGGCGCGCTAAAACGCCCCGTCTTAGGCGAGTCTGATTCCTATTGAAAAGGAATCTCATCATACTTGGGGGCAAAGTGGCACAGGGAATCTCCCTGCATCACCTTACCTGTATTACATGACCTGTTTGCTGTCTTAAACAGGACATGCACCGTATTCAACTTTCAAAGAGCCCAGGCGCCCCGGCGGTTCTCCGCCCGCAGACACCAATACCCTGCGTTCCCGTGTCGGGCTACATTCAGGGTGACTTTAGTGCCCGAACCACGCCACGAAATTCCGGCGTGGCGGCCTCTCGCGGGCGGGCTTCTGCGCCCACCGTCCGAACGCTGATTGTATCAAGCAGCGGGGGCTTTGTCAACCCCTTTGTTCGGTGGACTCGACCGGCCTTGCGACCGAACCCGGTCCCGCGCCCCGTCGTTCTCGCGACGGGAAGACTAGTTTAGCAAAAGGAAACCCGGATGTCAACAGAAAAATCAGAAAAAATTCACCGCCCGTATTGGCCGGGTTTTAAAGGCGTTTTTGCGCATTCTCGGCCGTGCGGGGTCTTACAGGCCCTGCAGTGCGGTGTGCGGGCGGCGGCGCGGTGTTCCATTTTTGCCCGCTCCCGCGCCTGGGGCCGCCCGTGTGTTGTTCCGCGTTCCTCCGGTTCGCCGCTTCCGCGTGCTATAGTGACGCCTTCACACAGGCACACGGAGCGGGTTTTGCGGGCCGGATTGCCGGCCCCCATCCACGGAGGAGACATCGTGAACATCAACCGACAGATACTCGCGGCGATCGTGGTGGGGAGCGTTGCCCCGCTGGTTTATGCCGCCGATGCGCAAGAGACCCCGCGCAATCTCCGCGTGTACGCAGGCACCTACACCGGCGGCGCCAGCGAGGGCATTTATGTTCTTGATTTCGACGCGCAAACCGGACGTCTCGGCCATCCGCAACTTGCCGCAAAAACCGGCAACCCCTCGTTCCTCGCGCTGCACCCCGCCAAACCTCTGCTCTACGCCGTCGGCGAGGCCACGCGCGAGTCGGGCGAGAAATGGGACAGCGTGACAGCCTTCCTGGTGGAACCCGAAACCGGCGCGCTGACGCAGCTCAACCGCGCGTCATCCAGGGGCGGCGGCCCGTGCCATGTCGCCGTCGCCCCGGCAGGCCGCCATGTCGCCGTCGCGAATTACGGCAGCGGCAGCATTGCTGCCCTGCCCATCCGCGAAGACGGCCCCCTCGGCGAGGCCAGCGCGTTCGTGCAGCACACGGGGTCGAGCATCCACCCGCAACGCCAGCGCGAAGCCCACGCCCACTCCGTCACCTTCGATCCCGCCGGCCGGTTCCTATTCGCCGCCGACCTCGGCACCGACCAGATCATGGTCTACCGCTTCAACGACATGCTCGGCACGCTTGAAGCCAACGACCCGCCTTCCGTGCACCTTGCCCCCGGCGCCGGCCCGCGCCACTTCGCGTTCCATCCCTCCGGGAAATTCGCCTACGTGATCAACGAGCTCGATTGCACCATCACCGCGTTCACGTATGACCCCGCCGCGGGCCGCCTCGACCCCATTCACTCCGTCACCACAGTGCCCGGGGATTTCACCGGAGACAACACCACCGCCGAGATCAAAGTCCACCCCTCCGGCCGGTTTGTTTACGGCTCGAACCGCGGACACGACAGCATCGCCGTGTTTACCATCGATGCCGGGTCCGGCGCCCTCACGCCCGCGGGCTGGACTTCTACCCAGGGCAAGACGCCACGCAACTTCAACATGGATCCCGAGGGACGGTTCCTCATCGCCGCGAACCAGGAATCGGACACCCTGGCCGTGTTCCGGATCGACCCCGCGTCCGGCGCGCTCGAGCCTACGGGCCAGACCGTTGCCGTGCCTTCGCCCGTCTGTGTCGTGTTCAGCCAATCGCCGGCGCAATAGACCGGCGCATTACGCTCCGGCGGCCTTTACCGCCGCGCGCCAGTTGGCCAGGCCCTTCTTCATGTCGGGCACGGGATTGTCGGGGCTCTCCTCGTATTCCATTACGACCGGCCCCGTGAACCCGATTTCCAGCAGGGCCCGGGCGACAGCGGTCAGATCCAGATCGCCCTCGCCGAGGATCTGTTCCTCGCCCCCGATAATCCAGTCCTTGAGGTGCAACGAAAGCAGCCGGTCGCCAAGGCGCGTGATCACCTCGTGCGGCGGCTCGTTCGATCGCAGATGATGTCCCGTGTCCACACAGGCGCCGATAAACGGGTGCCGTCCCCGCACCGCCTTGAGCGTATCCTCGACCTTGTCATACCGCGCCCCCGGGCCGTGATTGTGGATCGCTATCCGGATCTGGAACTCTTCGACCAGCGCGTCGAGGCTGTCAAACGCGTCCGGCGCCGGGTCCGCCGTCAGCACCTGCGCACCCAGCGCCCGCGCAAACTCGAACTTCTTCCGGTTCGCCGCGGCGTCGGCCGTAAACCCTTCCACGCCATAGCACGGCACCTGCACCTGCTGTTCCTCCAGCAGACGTTTAATTCCCGCAAACCCCGCGTCCCCCGCATCCGGCGGAAAATGGACCGCACAGAATTCCATCGTGTCGGCGCCCAGTTGCTTCAAACACGCGACGGCCCCGGCCGTGTCGAATTTCCGGAAACTGTAACTCTGCGCGCCCGCCGCGAATCGTTCCCCTGTCATGGCCTTTGCTCTCCTTTGTGGTGGGTGATGGTGATTGAGCCGCACGTGCCATTTGCGCGACGGCGCCGCCCGGGATCATCGCCCAGGATGCCGGTAAAATCAAGGCGCCCGGTCAAGCCGGGCGGGGCGCAAGCAGCAACGCGCCCGCGACCACGACGGACTCGCCCAGCGCGCACGGCACGATGTCGTAGCGTCCGCGGAATTGTTCAAACACTCGCGCGTCGACATGCCGGCGCAATGGCTCCAGCAAGACCTCGCCCATCAGGGCCACGCCCCCGCCAAGCGCCACCCGTTCGGGATGGACCAGGGTGATCACGTTGGCCAAGGCCAGGCCCGCCGTCTGCGCGACGCGGTCGAGGGCTTCGAGGCATTCCGGGTCGCCCGCGCGGGCCGCTTCCGCCACCATGGCGCAGGTGATCCGTTCCCGGTCGCCCCCGCATAACCGGGCCAGCACGGGATTCGGCGCGGTGCTTGCCGCCGCCCGAAACCGCCGTTCAATCGACCAGCCGGAACACAGCCGCTCGAGTTCGTCGGCCGCGCCGGGTTCCCGGACCGTCCAGTCCGGCACATAACAATGCCCGATTTCCGCCGCGCCGAAGCCCTGGCCGTCGTGGAGTTTGCCGTCCATCACGAGCGCGCCGCCGATGCCGCTGCCGATGTTCATGTAGCAGAAATGCCGGGTTCCCCGGCCCGCGCCCAGGCAATACTCCGCCCAGCCGGCCGCGTTGCTGTCATTGGCCACGACGGTTGGCAGGCCGAAGCGCTCCTCGAACCACGCCCTGAGCGGCACCCCGTCCCAGCCGCTCACCTGGTGCGAGACCAGCACCGTGCCGGTGGCCGTTTCGACCGGGCCGCCGAATCCAACGCCCATGCCCGTCACGGCCCGCCCACGCGACGAGGCCTCCGCGAGAAGCCGGGGCACGGACTGTTCAAACCACGCCAGGATGGCCTGCGCGCCTTCGCCCGCCGGCGCCCGGCCCCGCTCCTGCGCCAGAACCTCCCCGGCAGGCGTGCCGAGCGCGGCCTGGAGTTTCGTGCCCCCGATTTCGATGCCAAGCGCAAGGCCATCCATGATCACACCTCGCCCTGCTCTGCCGTCAGGCGTTGCCGCATGGCACGCTCGACGTCCCGCCGAACGACTCTTTGAGGACCTCGACCAGGGCATGCTCGATGATCAGGTGGGCGTCTTCAATCTGCGCCATCGAATCGCAGGGAACATTGACGTGGATGTCGCACAGGGACGCCAGCTTGCCGCCCTGAAACCCCGTGAAGCCCAGCACCGTCAGGCCCTTCGCTTTTGCCGTCTTCGCCGCCTCGAGCACGTTGGCCGAATTGCCGCTGCCTGAAAACGCCACCAGCAGATCGCCAGGGCGCCCGTAGGCTTCGAGCTGCAACGCCAGCGCCCGCGCGTAATCCACATCGTTCGCAAACGCGGTCATGAGCGGCACGCAATCCATCAGGGCAAACGCCCGGAACGGGCGGCATCCCGAGGCGTCTGCCGGAGCCTTCACGAGGTCGTTGACCATATGCGAAGCGGTGGCGGCGCTGCCTCCATTCCCACAGACATAGATCACCTTGTCCGCGGCCTGAACGTCCTTGATCGCCCCCACGGCCGCATCAAACGCGGCCCCGTCAATCCGGGCCAGCACCCGGCCCAGCTCGTCACAGTAGTTCGAAAACGTGAGCATGCGATTCCTTTCCGATGCAACCGGCAACCCGATAGGCATCCAGCGTTGTCGTGGGAACCTGCCCGCACCCAGGGCAGAATCGTGTCTATCCTAAGAGGCCCGCGTGAGCGGTTTCAAGGCGCCGCCGGCGGATTCCGCGGCCCGGTGAACGCCGCCCGCCCGCAGTCGCCGCCTGGACCCGGGCGCGCGCGGCCGACCGTGCGCTGGGCTTTTTCGAGCGGCTTCGGACGCTACGGAAGCTGCTCGGCGCCGCCGGCACATTGGGCCCGCGGTGTCAGCACAACGTCTTCGATGGCCTGCGTCACATCCGCGAAATGGAGGACTTGATTGAGGCTGTACTTCACCGGGTTCAACTTGCGAAACGTGCCGTCCATGGGCGGGGTCGCGAGAATCTTCGCCCGGTCCAGGCGGATCGAGTCACGCGACAAAACCACGAGCCCCGCCTTTCGGAAATGCCGCAGCGCCGCCGAGACCTGCCCCGGCAGATCCGCCCGCGCGTCGGGGTCGATGTACCGGCCGTTCACCCGTTCGAGCGCCGCCCGCGCCATCGCCTCGAACCCGCCGCGCCCAATCGACTCTTCCAGCCCATGCAGCGCGTGGAGGTAGAGAATGCCCGCGGCGAGCTGCGTCGCGTTCACCGTCACATTTTGCGCGATGGCCTCGACCAGCTGGAAGTCGAGCGCGCGCTGTTCCTCGCGGCCCGCGCGCGGCGCCAGCCGCAGCGGATGCCCCACAAGCACGGTGTCGATGCCTGTGGCGACATTGCGGGTCCGCGTCAACGGCACAATCGCCACGTCGAGGTCCGTTTCCCGGCCGCGTTGCGCCTGCGCCAAAAAAAACGACGCGCTCCCCGGTTCCTGGACCTCCCCCCGGTACTCGAAAATCAGCCCGCTCCGGCTCCGCGTCCGTCCCGGATACATGATGAAGCTCTCGCCGTTGCGCAGCACGTTCACGAAAGGCCGCAACTGCCCGATCGAAACGTTCCCCCGCGAAATCTCCAGCGTCCCCAGCTGGCAAATCAACTCGTCTACATTCACCAGCCGGTACCACCAGGACTGCTTCTTCTCCGCGAAAAAATCGTCGCGCGACATGAACCGCGGCAGGATGCCCGCCGACTGCATGGCCGCGCCAAAGCTCACAAACGGATCCAGCAGGAACACGTGGTTCTGGGCAAACACACAGGGCATGTCCCGCGGGCACCGTTCCCCATGCACCACGCGCAGCCGTTTCCGCCAGCCCCAGATGTGTCCGATGACCGTGCAGAACTCGGCCCGCGCGTGCATCAAATCGGGTTTCGGTGCGAGGTGAAGGCGATGCAGCAGGTACTGCGCCAGCCCGGCTACGACCGTTATCCATGCGTGTACAGCGTTCATAGGTCCGCGATTCTACCGGGCGCGCCCGCCTCCGGACAACCATGACACTGCCAGGTCCGTGGACTGCACGGCAGACGCGGCGACCGTCCCTGGCGGCGCGGCTCGAGAATTCCCGCGGCCGCGCTCGTTCTGCTACACTGCC